>NZ_JAUOES010000013.1:0-132329 GCF_031932065.1 Shewanella scandinavica | reverse complement strand
GGGGCGTTCATAATTTTGAACGCTATATATGGTGTTGATTATAAATAATTATTTTCGTTACTTTCTCAGAGGGACAAAATTTAGGTATGCTCGGATATACCAACTTCAACAGATCGATTTTGTGATCCTTTGATCTTTGCTTTATGCGCCAATGTTATATCTCCATTTTTTTACTTCGGAGGATGAGGTAGTGGCGATATAAGCGGAACAAAGATGGCTAAACCACCTTCTTAGAAAGGTGGTTTATTTCAATTTGGCTTATTTTTTAAAGAATGCTTCGTTTGTACCATATGGGCCTAGGTTAAGATCACGTTTACGAATGGCATCAACACGATCAAAGGCTTCTTCAGCCACTCTCAAGTTTTTCACATCTTTGCGCCAATAGTATTTAAAACCATCAAAATGAGCATTATTCGGATACCAGTAGAACACGCCTAAACCCTCTTTGTTTAAAATTGGCGTGTTGTGGATATGAGCCCCAGGTATGTAGAAGTATTGACCTTTAGCTAGGGTTTCAAATTTATTGTTTGCTAATGTTTTACTTGTGCCATTTACGACGTAATAACACTCAGGTTGGCCATGAAAGTGCGGCTCATGATCTGACTTGCCACCATTAGTAATACCGATAACAACTGGGCTGTCAGACAATTCTTTCCAAATATAGCCAACGGGAGAGTTTTTAGGGTCGCAGTTTTTTGCTTCTAGGACATTGCCATTATCATCCAAGGTTTTACAGAAACGTTGATCCGCGGCGATGCTGTCGTTGGGTTTAATGGTATTAAAATCGATTTTGCCTGCTTCCCAATCAGTAATATAAGCTTCAATTTCTGGGTTACGACATTGCTCAGGCATAGTATCTTGTGGGACATAAGGAGTACTGTCCGCTGGCACCGGTGTCATTTGTTGATATGGAAGTTGTGCATGGTTACATTGTGGGCCTTGCGCCATAGCTGCCGTTGATGCCAATGCGGCGATTCCAAAAAGCATTTTTAATTTCATCATTATCTATCCTATTGTCTTAATTTTTAAAATGGCGGTATTGTGTTGGTATTATTTTTCTGTCACTAACAATAAAGAGATTGGTCTACCGCAAAGGTGAAATAGATCACGTCATGTTTTCAGTGGCAAACTTATTCGTGACTCTGCTCGCGAATAATCTTATCTGCGACCCTAGCATTAGAAATGGAATTGCAGACTGACTTGTGCATAGTTGGAGGCTCCCTGAGTTGTCCTTGGCTGGGATACTGTGGGCACAAGAGAAGTGATATTGTCTTGCATTTGATAACGACCTATTTCAGCGCCTAAAGTGAGTGATTGGGTTAAATTGGTGAATAAGTTAACCCCAAAATGACTGCGATCTGTTTGTTCTACTTTTGTGGATGTGTGCCCATAAAAGATACTTGAACGTGTGTGTTGGGTCCAAAAGTGCCTATAGGCGAACATGACGGATAAAGAATTTTCTAATTGCCCATCTGTGATATCTCTAGCTGCATCGGTTCCTACATAGCGCCCTAAATGACCATAGTGCAATTGAATACGAAGATCATCTTTCCCTATGGAATGTATTTTTGCCGCTATTGATGTACCACCACCCCATTGGGCTGTATCGGCGGAGTCTAAATATCTTAGTAAACCTGATATCGACACATTACCCCAGTCACCCGATTGGTTGTAACGAACGATCATGTCTGGCAGATAATCATGGTTGGTATCAATCCATAGCGGTTCTGTTGACGTGAGTGCTGTGGCGAATTTAGTTTGTGCACTTGCTTGTTCTGGTGCTTGAGTTCCGTAGGTGTAGGGGTTTTCTAGGGCAAACTGCCAATGGGTTGTGTCATAACGTACCAGCGCTTGTCTTATCATGGCTTGACCAACTAATGGCCCGCCTAAATCGGCCGTTTCAGCAAAGGTGCTGGTATTGACTAAGGTGGACCAAGTTTGCCCAGCCGTTACGCCTTGGTAGGATATAAATGCGTGCCTTAGGCGGGGGCTGTAGGAATTGGAGATGATCGGATTCCCCTGCGCCGAGCCAACAAAGTCGATTTCAGCAAAGGCTTGAACTTCATTTGAGGTGATCGTCATATTTACGCGACTTTCTTGCGCACTGAATTGAGTACGTTTAGTGTTATCAGCGAAAGAACCTCCACCTGTCCAACTGTCTTGAAACTTCAGATTACCTTCAACATAACGTGCGTTTGCCTTAATAAATCCCCCCATTTGTAACTCTGTTCCATAGAGTGGTGAAAACGGAATAAAAAATAGGGATAAGGCGAGTAAAGTGTGTTGCTTCATGGTTGGCTAAATCACATTGAAAAATAAAAAATGCCCTAATAAATAGGGCATAAAAAGAACGGTCGATCAAAACGGCAGGAACGTCCTGATCGACTTGATTATTACAAACAAGAGTTAGAATGGAGAGTTAGAAATAATAGCCAAAGTTGATGTTAATGCGTTTATCCCAATCATTACCGACTTCAGGTAATCCAACATGGTCGTTATTGGCGGTAGAGAAGGTCATATTTTTACCCATAACAAAGTCGATCATTGTGTAGGTAGGGCCTGCAGAAATCGCCATACCAGTGACGTTTTGCATACTGTTATCGTAGCTATCATCATCAACATCTGGCGTCATTAAACCAAAGTCGTTGTAGAACTTAATGCTACCCCAATCTGTGTTTACGGTTTTGGCAATGTTGATGTTATAGGCTTGGCCCTTAGAGGCAATTTCATACTGCCAGCTCACTACTGACACGCCAATTTTATTGGAGTCGATAGCATCTGCAGCATCATATTCATATTGCATGGCTTGCATTTGTAAATTCCAGCCTTTGTAGCTGCTGTCTAAATGCAATGCTACTGCATAGCGATCGCCATTGTTGCCCGTCTCACTGTTGTAGATTTGGCCATACTGCACAGAGCCACCAAAGGTAGTCGAGCCGCCTTCGTATTCTGTTGTATAAGTTTGGCGCACGTTTAACTGGTTAGTTTCTTCATTGTGATACTCAGTGCCATTGATGGTACCGGTATACAAATCGGTCGAATAACGCTTATTCTCGGTCGCACCATATTCAGCATTTTTGTAAAAGGCTAAATCAGTATGCCAGCCATTTTTTTCGTAGGTGGCTTTAAGACCGATATCATGATCATCCTCAAAACCTAAGTAGTAAGGTAGACCAAACCACCAACTGTTAGAAATAAACTCGCGATTACCAAAGGGTACCTTGTTGATACCAAATTGCAGTTGCCAGTCTGGATCAATGTTGTAGTAACCATAACCGTACTTGATATAGTTAGTGCCTGAAGTAAAACGGTATTCTGCGGCTAAACCGAAGTTGCCTTTTTTACCATCAAATTTAATTGCGGCCATATCAAAATTAAAATCGCCGCCTTTGTCTTTTGAGGCTTTGTCATAATCTTTATAACCATAGTTAACACGCACTGCACCGCCAACGTTAATACCATCTTCTTGTTGTTCTGCAGCAAAAGCGGCTGAACTCGACATGGCCATTGCAGTTGCAACCATGGACAGCATAAACCGAGTGGATTGTTTCATCATCGTTACCTTTTATTTTAGTATTTGAATTTTAATAATTAATTTACATTTCTTTGAACCAAGTACGGTGGCATTCAGCACAAACTGGGGCCTTTTTTTCGTGTTCAGCGTGGCAGGCTAAGCAGCTTGCACCTTCGTTGTAGTGCAACGATTTGTGCGGATGAGCTTCTGGGATCGGTAGCTTTTTCTCGTCAACGGGGATACTGGTTATGTCACCGTGACATTCAACGCACGCAGCGTCGGTAGCATTTTGCTTACCTGAACCTTGGTGACAGCTTTTACAGCCTTCTTGATAGAGAGACTCATGATTTACTCGGCCTTGAGTGCTGCCTTTCATTTTGACCAGCTCTCCGGCGTTTACATTGCCAGCAAATACGAATCCAATAAGGAGTGTGAGTAGTAATTTATTCATAATATTTAAGCCTGCATGTCAGATTTGATGGTTTCAGATACGATAATTCCCATCGTCAAGCACTCTAGGCATGCCGTTGAACTTAAACGTGTTCCACCATGTGTACCACCGGTCGCTTCACCAACTGCATACAGTTTCTTAATTGTCGTTAACGATTGACTGTGCATAACACGGGCACCTAAATCGGTTTTTAATCCTCCCATGCAGTAATGCACTTTTGGCCAGATCCGCGAGACAATAAAGGGAGGTTTCAGCTGTACAGCCGTATCCATCATGCGGCCAAAGAGTGGATCAACACCTTTAGGTACTTGTTGGTTGTACTCAGTAACGGTTTGTTTTAACTCATTTAGTGGGATATTAAACTGCTTAGCTAATTGCTCTAGGCTATCGACTTTCCAGGCAATTTGGTCACGCACGGCACGGGTGACGCGTTCATCGCCAACATGGTCATCATGATTAAAAAACACGACAGGATAAGCGGGGGAACCATCTGCATTACGGTTTTTCATTATGGCGTCAGAGCAGGTTTTTCTGTCGGCACGTTCATTCATAAACCGTTTACCATCAAGAACATTGACGGAAATGCCCTTATGGAAACCAATCGACAGTAACGCATTTGACCAACCGAAGCCGCCTTCATCAGGCGAACCCCAGTGGCCAGTTTGAATAAAGCTCATATGTATAGGCAGTGCACCGTGTGCCATGGCTGTAAGAGTGACTTCTCCAGTCGCTCCTAGCGCATTGGTGCAATCAAGTGTCTTATCAAGCGATGGATCAACCAGCTCACGCAGTTTTAAATTTCGAGAAAAACCACCGTGGGCAAGGATAACGGCCTTGTTAGCTTTGATATAGATTGTTTTGCCGGTTTTGAGATCGGGGAAACGATAATTTTGGCGAACTTTGAGGCCGATAATTTCCTGACCATCCATTATGAAATCTTCAACATAGTGTTGAAGACGATATTCAACTCCTTCTTTTTTACCCACTTCATAAAGTTTAGTGGTGATATCGCCGCCTACACCGTGTTGGGTACGAATCGCTCGTGCTTTATTATGTCCACCCACTTGCTGGTTAAATCCTTCGCGAAACTTTACCCCTGCATTAATACACAGGTCATAGGCATCCAGTGCGCGATTAGCCATTTGGCGCAACATGTCAGTATTTTGCATACCGCGGCCAGAAATGATCTGATCTTTAACCAGTTCCTCTGGCGAATCATCTTGAATGCCTTGGGCTAATTGGATTGGGTTTTTGGGAATGGCTAGCCAACCGCCATTAATCGCAGAGTTACCGCCAATGACTTGCATTTTCTCCAGTACAAGTACGGAACCAAGACCTTGGCGTTTAGAATTGAGTGAAGCAGATAAACCCGCGAAACCTGAACCCACGACGATAACATCGCGTGTTTCATCCCATTTTATGTTTGATGCGCACTCGTTAGCTGATGCTGCACTTGGCAGTGCGGCTGCAATACCGCCAATAGCTGCACCTGCACCCAGTTTTAAAAAGTTTCTTCTATTATGCATGTTGTTCACCCTCTACTTCAGTATGCAAGCAAGATAGAGGCTATGGGGCAGGCTAAAGGTGAACTAAGTCACGGCTTTTTTGGAGTGGCAAACTTATTCGTGAGTTATGTCTAGAATAATCTTTTTTGAAAATGAATGTTTTTTGCAACAAAAATGTAAGTGAAGGGATTTTAATCTATGAAAAAAACTTGTTGTTGCAATGTATGCTTGAGGTAACTCACAAAGAACATAAATAAAATGCTCACTTGCGTGAGCTTTATCCCGATTAGTCATCCTTACCCTATAACAGGCATAAGTTAACAACGCATAATTCACGCTTACTTAGCGTTTTATTTGGGTTTAGTGCATGAAATGTCCTTCTGACACACTATCTATTTTAAGGTGCAATCAAATACTGGATGCAGCTGAGCTGTTGATTGAGTCGCAAGGCATCGTCTCTTTTAAGTTTTCTCAACTGGCCAAAGAAGTCGGTTGTTCTACTGGCACCTTGTACAAATTTTTTGAACGTAAGGAAGACGTTTTAGTTTGTCTGTTCCTAAGAAGTGCAACCTCTAATCACTTGCCAATTTTTATTAATAAAAATCCTGAATTAACGGCTAAAGAACGAGTATTGTTGCCAATTCTATTTACCTTTGAAACGATAAAACGCAGCAAAAGCTTTGCAACATTACGTTCTGTTTCTGTTAATACCATGGTATGGCAACTTGCTAGTGATGAAAAAGTCGAACGCTTTAAAAAGCGCATTAATGCGTTCTGGGGCTGGTTTACTGACTCGCTCAATCTAGCAGTAGAAAAAGGGGAATTAGAGGCGACACCATTACAGGTAAAGGAGTTAGTACAGGGCATCACCTTTTATTTAACCGGGGCGTTAACTCAATTTGAGAGCCAGCTTATCGCGCCAGAATACCTTTCTAATCGTCGCGAAACCTGTTACCGACATTTGGCTAAATTGATGGGGCAATATAAGTGGAAAATGCCCTTAACCCCAGAATTATATGATTCTTTAGAGGCCAGAACGATTAAGTTCTTCGACCAACATTATCGTGATCATATGAGTTGCGCTGCATGTAGTGCGCTGTCTTGTACAAATGGTGTTGGGGGTAACGGTGATTGAAATCAACAAAGCTCTGTTTCAGTAGGTTTTATACTTGTGCCCAAATTCAACTCAGAAGAATGGTTTCTTTTACGGATAATTTATCAAACTAGTGTGTTGCGGCTCTTCATAGCAATCTAATTTTTGATCAAACTTTATTATGCTTCTAGATAAAGTCGGAGCGACGTTGGCCTGAATAAAGTCATCAGGCTAGGTATGCCTGCAAATAATTCGTTCACTGTTCATATTTTCAGCATGAAATATTCGTTTAAAAAAATAGATTAGATTTGCTTGTGCTAAAAATAGTGCAAATTGTACGGTCAAATACAGTGTAAGCTATTGAATGCACAGGCTGCACATTTCGCATTTGCATGTAAATGCACATAAATTATTAGGGTAATTAAAACGTGCAAAATTACATGATTTATGTTTAAATTTAGCAGGTTATGATTAAACGGTTCACTGTCATGGGGTGTCATGGGGTGTCATGGGGTGTCATGGGGTGTCATGGGGCGGAGGTTCGAATCCTCTCATACCGACCAAATTAAATGCTTAATTGTTAGGCTGTTTTAATTATTAAGATAAGTGACAGTTAAGTAAAAACAAAACCCCGTGGTAGCATTGCTATACGGGGTTTTGTTTTTTTATATCTTTTTTGTAGTCATGAGGACGAACGCTAATCGTTTAAGCTCCAGTAGTCGACGTCATTGGTACCACTAAGACAAAAATCCTCAACGTGAAATGACAAGTTTCACACAGATATTTGAATTCGCCATTTAGCATTTAAGACATTATTGAGTAGGACATTTACCTATGCGCGCGTTTGTTTTACGAGCAAGATCTGCACCTACTGACAGTCAGTTGTTTTTGGCTTCTGTCGGCCAAGAGGCGCACACCGAAATTTTGGCTCATACCCTAATGAACACTATCTTTGTGGCTCAGTCTCATCGAAACGATGTTGTCGTTTATCTAGTGTTAGAAAGTACCCATGATTTTTCCCGCACTATTTGCTTTGATACTCGAAATATTTGCCATATTGGCGGTTTTCACGAACAAGCTTTGCTGACGAAAATTGCCAAGGCCTTAGATATTTCTCGGGGCATGACGAAAGAGCAAACTCGCGTTGTGGATGAGGGCATAACTGTGAGCACCATCAGTTTTGAAAAGCTGGTGCAGGACCTCGCGGTGGATTATCAATTGTTTATGATGGATAAGAAGGGCACTTCTATCCGTGAGCAGGAGTTTGTGGGTAATCCGTGTTTTTTGCTGACCGATCATATTCCTATGCCGAAGAAAAGTTTTAATACCTTGAAACGACTCGGTGCGCAAAAGATCAGCCTTGGGCCTAAGATGCTGTTTGCTTCCCAGTGCGTAGTACTGATCCATAATGAATTGGATATCAATCAGTAGCCAGTAGCCAGTAGCCGCTGAGCCCTATCTATATCTTGCCCTTTAAAAACGCGATCGCTTTTTGGGCTCTGCGTGACAAGGGCCATTCCGCGCGGTGGATAAGCCAAATGGTGTCTACAACTTGGCTGCCACATTCAACAACATAGATATCTTGTTGTCGTTCAAAGGCTTTGCGGGCGTATTGCGGGATGACTGTAAATCCGAGCCCTTTCGCGACAGGTTCGAGGATCAGGCTGATTTGGTTAGTAAATCCCCTACAGGGAATGTCTTGAATACCGGGATGACTTGGATATTTACGGCTAAGTAACCGAGTTGCCATGGCTTCGCCATCGGGATGGGAGATAAACCCTAGCCGTTGTAAATCAATCCACTCATGTTGTTTATGGCTTGCAGGTACCACAAGCTCAAGCGGCTCTTCGGTGAAATGCGTGCTGTGAATACGAGGATCGGAAGGTTTTAAGGTCACCATGCCGATTTCATGTTCATTGGCTAGCACTGAGGCGACTATTTCACTGTCAGGGGCAAAACGGTGGTGAATGTTTAACGCCGGAAAGGCTTGTTGTAGTTCGATTAATAGCGGAAAGAGTGTTAAACCAATGCTCCCCGGAGTGATAAGGCTAATATCGCCGACCTCAGCATCATCATGGATCAGTTTCTGCTGTAGGCGTTTTTGCGCGCATTCGACGTCTTTAACGTAGGTCAGCAGGTTTTCGCCAATCGGAGTGATTTCAAGTTGACGGGGGCGGCGTAAAAACAGTGTGCCGTATTCTTCTTCTAAGCGACTGATATGTTGGCTCACGGCCGCTTGGGTGATACCTATGGCTTCGGCGGTTCGGGTGAAGTTACCTTTCTCGACCAGAACAGCAAAGGTGTGTAACCACTGTAGATTTATCATAAGCAAACTTTATCAACTCTATAATCTGTGCGTGCTTTCAATTATGGCATGATAAGGCTAGTCTGTCGTCATTCAGTATTCCATTCCTTTTTGATTCTATTTGACACAGGAAACACCTATGGCCGATCTATTTTCATCCTTCAAACTTAAAGATATTACCCTCAAAAATCGTATTGCTGTTGCGCCCATGTGCCAATATCAAGCCACGGACGGACTCAGCAACGATTGGCATCAGGTGCATTATACTAGCCTTGCCCGTGGCGGAGCGGGTCTTGTTGTAGTTGAAGCCACTGCAGTTTCTCCTGAAGGACGTATCACTCCCAAATGCCTTGGACTATGGAATGACGAACAAGCCCAAGGCCTAGCTAAGGTGGCCAGCGCGATTAAAAATGCCGGCGCAGTGGCGGGGATTCAGATTGGTCATGCGGGCCGTAAAGCGAGTGCCAATATCCCGTGGGAAGGTGATGACCATATTCCTAATGGTGAAGGACAAGGCTGGCAACCGATTGCACCGTCTGCTGTTGCTTTTGGCGCAAACTTACCTAAAGTGCCTACCGCCATGACGATTGAGGACATTGAGCGCGTTAAAGCAGACTTTGTGGCGGCGGCAAAACGGGCCTTAGCCGCAGGATTTGAATGGTTAGAGCTGCATTTTGCCCACGGTTATTTAGCCCAAAGTTTCTTTTCAACCTATGCCAATGAACGCACCGACCAATATGGTGGCAGTGCAGAAGGGCGGGGACGCTTTTTGTTAGAAACGGTTGCAGCGGTAAGAGACGTTTGGCCACAGCATTTACCCTTAACGGCGCGATTTGGCGTGATTGAATTCGACCATAAAGATGAAGAAACGCTAACTGAATCAATCGCCTTGGTGAAGCAATTTAAGCAAGCTGGGCTCGATATGTTAAACGTCAGTATTTGTTTTTCAACGCCGACGGCAAATATTCCTTGGAGCCCTGCATTCTTAGCGCCTATTGCTGCGCGGGTTCGACAAGAAGTGGGTTTCCCTGTTGCGACGTCTTGGGGCATGGATAATCCACTGCACGCCAATGCTGCTATTGAAGATGAACAAATGGATTTAGTGATGATAGGTAAAGCCTTTTTAGCGAATCCACATTGGCCATATCAAGCGGCGCAAACCTTAAAGATTGCGCGCCCATCTTGGGTATTACCCGCTTCCTACGCCCATTGGTTAGAGCGTTACTCCACGGTTAAAGCCGATTGATTTTGAGCTGACGTGATTGCGAGCTAACATGGTTGTGAGCTGGCATAATTGCGAGTTAGCTTGAGAGTGAGCTGAGTTAGTTATCGTACTGGCTTGATTTTGTACAAGGTAAAGCAGGCCTCAAGATTCAGCACAAGTCTTAAAAGCCGCTATCTATGGATAGCGGCTTTTTGCTTTGGGGATAAAGCTTAGGTTGCAGGCTCCGCGCGGCTGTAGCTTATATCAGACTCAGACTCAGACTCAGACTCAGACTCAGACTCAGACTCAGACTCAGATACTGTACTCTGATATTAATCTCTTATAGTGAGCTTTGAGCTGGGATTAGTGCCGTATTGAGAACTGGACTCTGACTTTTAGGCACTCATCCTGCCGTGTAGGGAATAAAAAAGCCCCAATCCGCAGGGAGTAGGGCTTCTTCAAGCAGAGGATGAAGATTAGTGATTATAGAAACGTCGACCTTCGCGCATCACTTCAATCAACTCAGGCGCACTCATTTTCTTATTGAGCCTATGTTCATAGTTTTCATCGTAAATACGGTATTTGCCGTGGCGGTCAATCACTGTCACTTCCGCTTCTTGGTAGATAGCGAAGATGCGGCTATCACCAATATAGATCCACGTTTCTTTACTCGGCTGCAATAGACTGCGGCCAGCGCTGTATTCAGTGGTGTTATTGGTACAACCGAGCACATGGGTCATCAGGGTCGGCGCGATGCCGTAATGGCTAGTGCGGTATTTGACCTTAGACGCGCCCGTATTGGGCCAGTGGATCACTAAGGGCACTTTGACACTTTGTGGTGACAGGTTGCGATTCGCTTCGTCACTGTTACTGGTGAACATCTTGCCATTCACCCCTGTGATAATCACTAAGGTATCCTTGGGCACATTGGCCAGCATTGCCTTAAGTTGTTGATCGACAAAATACAGTGATTGGCGATATTGATTAAACAGTACCTTTTGCGCCGGCATCAGGGCGGGATCGGCTTTCACTGTTTCAATGCCAAGGAAACCCACGGGAGTATCGAAATTTTCCGGCGCTTTTAAGTTAACAAGTGCAAACCAAGGTTTATTTTGGATGCTGTGCCACTCGTTAAAACTGGCCACTGTGTGCAAGTCGGCATCGGCGCTGCCATTGGTTTCTTTAGCAATCACAGGATTGAAATCATTAAACATCGCCTGTGACGAACGCAAATTAAGATTGGTTTCAGGCAGGAAAAGCCCCAGTTCATAACCCGCTTGCTGGAAGCTTCTGGTCATTAGCGGACTGGTGCTATTAAAAATTCGCGCATCGCCATAACTGCCTTGCAGGCCGTAGAGTAGCGAAAACATGCCGGTTCTAAATTGGTTGCCGCCGCTGAAATGCTGGGTAAAAGACTGATTACTTTCAGTGTATTGCTGCAAGAATGGCATGCTTTTACCATCAACCATATCCGCACGCAAACTATCGATGGTGATCATCAATACATTGATTTTAGTGTCAGCTTGGCAGGTCAGTGGCTGCTCTGGATAGCTGAGTACACTGGTGTTGTGATTGACGTCATCGCCTTGGTATGAACCATCGATACCGTGACTTTCCATAAAGGAGCGAGCAGTCGCGGGATAAGATAAAGGATAAGTATCGTCGAAACGGGTAATTTCGGTGATATCGGCGGCATCGGCCCAAATGTGGATCAAGTGGCTGCTGATAAAACAGATACACACTAAGGTGATAACTTTATTGCCTAAATTGAGTTTTTGGATTTTCTCTATGCGTTTCCACAAAAAATTGGCCATGGTCAGTTCAATGGCGATGATGGCCAGCGGTGTGACGATATAAGAAGTACCACGGAGCAGGGCATTGAGATCCGCCCAAGCTAAATCGAAGGCGAAGGGGCTCAAGTGCATGCCGTAATCGGCGTAAACAATGGTATCGTACAATAAGATACAAAGACTTAGGGTCGCGATCACCGCCGCGACACCTCTTAATATCTTCGAATAAGGCAATATCAAGGTTAGTGGAAATAGGCAGATCAAATAGGCGATAAAGGCGAGAAAGCTAAACTGACCAATAGTGCTGACGCTCAGATAAAACCAGCCATACCAAGTTTCTGGATAACCCACGCTGCCAAGGTATCGGCTTCCGACTATCATGGCTAATAAGCCATTGAAGAAGGCGAACCAATGCCCCCAGTTGATGAGCCGGGAAACCCGATCGCGGCTCATTTGCTTTTTTCGCTCGACCATAGTGATCCGCTTATTCCTAAAAGACCTTGTATCTTATATTCTTTTGACGATTATTACCCAGTTAACTTACTGGGATTTAACCGATTGTGCGAGTGCTTTTGCAAATTGTTCGGCCACGGCTTGGCGCGATTCGCTTGGCACTTTACGTTCTAGCAGGTTTGTCACGCAGTTACCCAATGCCATCAGGCTCAGGTCAGTCGGTGCTTTATGCTTTTCTAACACAGCCAATATTTCGGCGATTAATGATTCAACTTGGGTGTTTGAGTATTTCGATTGGATTGCCATAATCAAAAAATGTTTCACTTTGGAATGGATTAGCGGCATATAATAGCGGATTTATCCCAGTATCACTATCAGGGCTTATGAGTATTAACATCGAACACGCAATTATTCACGAGATTTCTCAGGACAGTCAGGGGCAATTACGCTGCCGTTTGCGTCCTCAACCTCTGCTGAACGGTCAGGCGGTCGAGGTGATGCTCGACGAGTTACACCAGACTTATACGGGAAAGGCCGGTAAAGGTTTTGGCTATTTTGGGATTCACGGCGACGACGGTGAGGCCAATCCTGCTTTTGCCAATGCGCTAACTCAATACCGTGGCGGCGATTTAGGGTTTGTGGAATTTTCAGGCCAAGCCAGTAAATTGCTGCAAGATGAATTGTCGAAATACGATTTCAGCCAAGGCGGTTTTTTGCTGATGTCTTGCTACACCAGCATCACCAGCGATTATCTGTTTGTCGCCTTATTAAGTGCTAAGTCGTCGATGACTGTGTTAGACGATATGGAACTGTCGCAAAATAATCATTTGGATTTAAACAATATCCAACTGGCGGCGCGTATCGATTTAACCGAGTGGCAAGCTGATAAAGACTCGCGTAAATACATTTCCTTTATCCGTGGCCGCGCGGGACGTAAAGTGGCCGACTTTTTCCTCGACTTTATGGGCTGCGTCGAAGGTGTCAACACTAAGGCGCAAAACAAAACCTTAATGAATGCGGTTGAAGATTTTGTTGCCAGCAGTGAGCTGACGAAAGACGAGCGCCAGCAGTGCCGTAATAAAGTGTTTGAATATTGCAGTGAGCGCTTCGATGAAGGCGCTGACATCGAGATCAAAGACTTGGCCGATGAGTTAGCCGATCAAGGTATGGATTCTTTCTACGATTTTGCCCGTGGCGGCAGTTATGATCTCGATGAAGAGTTTCCGGCCGATAAATCAACCCTGCGCCAATTGAAGAAGTTTTCAGGTACTGGCGGCGGCGTAACGTTAAGTTTTGATGGCGGCCACTTAGGCCAACGGGTGATTTACGATCCCATTTCGGACACGATTTTAATCAAAGGCGTGCCAGCTAACTTGAAAGATCAGCTCGACCGTCGTCTTAAAGGCGAATAGCACTTAATTAATCCATCGTTTTTTAAGCGAACGAATAACCCAAGGCCGAGAGTTTTTACTCTCGGCCTTTTGCTAACCTAATCACCAAATCACTAAGTGTCGCGCTGACTCAGTTTCTAAGTGAGAACTTCTTAGTCAGTGACTCGTTGCCTATGTTAATTATTGGAGCTAAATGGCACTGGACGTGGCGTATCTTTATTCGATGGTGGCAAAATCGGCAGCGTGATTTGTGGCTGTTCGCCTGTTAAGGCTTCAAGGAAGGCGACCATTTCTTTCACTTCTTGGTCAGAGAGTTTTTGCCCCAATTGAATGTCTGCCATGGTATTCACCGCTTCTTCTAAGGTCCAGACGCTGCCATCATGGAAGTAGGGATAGGTGAGCTCAATATTGCGTAGTGTAGGCACTTTAAACACATATTTATCAGCTTCTTTACCTGTGACCCCCTTACGACCTTCTGCTGGGTTATTGGTGTGGAACGGTTTGATGAGTCCCATTTTCATATACATGGTTCCACCAACTGCGGGGCCGTTATGGCAACTCACGCAACCTTTATCCTTGAAGAGTTGGTAACCCGCTTTGGCATTCGCGCTGATGGCATCTTGCTTGCCCAGAAGAAATTGATCGAAGGGGCTATTAGGGGTGACTAAGGTTTTTTCAAAGGTGGCAATCGCATCGGTTAAACGGTCAATTGTGACTTTTTCATCGCCATAGACCTTGGCGAAGTGCGCTCGGTAGGCGGGCATAGAGGCGATAGTTTCAGTTGCGAGTTCATGGGTAAAGCCCATCTCTTTCGGGTTGGCGATAGGGCCCGCGGCTTGTTCTTTCAAATCACTGGCACGACCGTCCCAAAATTGAGCCAGCATAAAGTCGGCATTAAGCACTGTGGGTGAGTTAATTGGGCCTTCCTGCCAATGATGACCAATAGACGTTGGCAGAGCATCGACACCACCAGTGGATAAATTATGGCAAGAGTTACAAGAGATAAAGCCAGATTTAGACAGTCTGGGTTCGAAGAACAGCATTTTACCTAATTCAACTTTTTCAGGCTCAGTGATCTTGGCTGCTGTAATGACTTCGATGGGTTCTGCACTGATAGCATGGGTACTGGCTAATATACCTGCGATGAAAATGGCGATAGATGTAAGTTTGGTCATCTTATTTCTCCCTGTATAACCTTGATTTTTGTATGGTTTAACAGGGATGCTAGCGGTTAATGATGCTGAGTGATAATGCTTTGTTTCGATTGGGTCTATCGCTGTTGCGGATTAAGCTTTTGCGATCTAATTCGCTGTTTTTACGTTGTTATTTTGCTAGGTTGAGTGGTATTTCTGTTAAGGCTTTATCTGTTAATCGACAAGGTCGATGCATTGTTGCTTTCTGCCTATCGGTACCTGATGGTTGCAATGAGTCGAATTGCTGGATTTTCGACTACCTGATACACACCTCTGATACAAAATATTGGGCCGAGTGGATTCATTTGTCGCGACAATAGACGGAATTGATTAGAATCTCCATTCATGTTGAGTTAACTCGTGTTGAGTGCCTCAAGTTAGCATGCTCGGCCATCGCCAAGCGGTGCTATAAAATTACATAGGCGGACTGTTTTTCTGCCGAGGAGCGTTAATGCAATTGTTTGTCAAAGATTTAACTGTGATCGATTTTTCCTATTTGTGCCCAAAGCGCGGCATGGTGGGGGAGAGTTGGATTGTTGATGTTCTGCTAGAGGGCGGATTAGACGAGCAAAACATGGTGCTCGATTTTGCTAAAGTCAAACGCACGATCAAGCAAACCATAGATGCGGTGGCCGATCATCGTTTATTAGTGCCTACGGCCTGCAGCAGTGTGCGATGGCAACAGCAGGGCGATAGAGTATGGATGGATTTTGATAGTCAGTTAGGTGAAATTCATTTGGCCTGTCCTTCCCAAGCCTTTGCCTTAGTGCCGACCGAAGAGATTGATATTCCCAGTGTGAATGCCTTTTTACAGAAAGCGTTACGTGAAGCTTTACCTAAGAATGTCGAAGGGATCACGCTCACCTTGAGACATGAAATCCTCGATACGCCTTACTACCATTACAGCCATGGTTTACGTAAACACGATGGTAATTGTCAGCGTATCGCCCATGGACATCGTAGCCCTATTCACGTTTATGAAAATGGCAGCCCAGCACCAAAGTGGGATGAGTATTGGGCCAAGCGATGGCACGATATTTATTTGGGCAGTGAAGAGGATTTAGTTTCAGTTGACACTCTCAATCTTTCGTCGCAAACACGGATCACCGATAGCAGCCACTATGGTTTTCACTATCAAGCGCCCCAAGGGGATTTCCAATTGGCAATGCCAAAGGAATGCTGTGATTTAATTCCCCACGACACCACGGTTGAGTTGTTAGCCGATTATATTGCCACGACATTAGTCGCTAAAGTGCCAGGAAGTCAGTTTAAAGTGGTGGCGTTTGAAGGTGTAGGTAAAGGCGCGATTGTGTCTAAGGGATAAGCGCTAAGTTTGGGTAGCTAAGTTTAGGTAAATAGAGCCGAGTAAATATAAATTACTTGCTGAAAGAGCCTCGGCAGATTGTCGGGGCTTTTTTGTGTATTCATCGTATTAGAAGAATAGTGAGTGTTAGTATCTGCAATACATGAGCTATTAAACATGAGGGATTTGGCGCCGCTGTAGATCGATTTTTGTGGCGGGTTAGGTTAACGTGTCGCATGTGTTTAATCGGTCAGTGTTTAGCGATTCAGAGTTGGTGATGAGTCAGTGATGTGCTGGTGATGCGTTAGTGTCGTGCAGAACGCATTCAGTGGGCATTGCCCTGAGTTGACCATCGAGAAGGATTTTTGTGAAGATGTCCAAGAGTAGAATATTAGGAACTCAGATTTTGGAAACTATTGGTTTGGGAAACGTTTTGAGAACAAATATGATGTTGGGTAGTCGTTTAACGGCATGGTTAACCTTGGGCTTAGTGCTTATGGCGCCTCAGGTACAAGCCGCGGTGACTTTGCAAGGCAAGCTAGAGCAAGGCGCATTAATGCGTGGTCAAGCGCCAGCGGGCACTCAGATTAGCTTAAATGGTGAAGCCATCAAGGTTACGCCCGACGGTCATTTCGCCTTTGGTTTTGATCGCGATGGCGAACTGAGCCAGCAATTAACCTTAGTTTATCCCGATGGTTTGACTGAGGTTAAGCCTTTAACGTTAACCAAGCGTGAGTACAAGATTCAAAGTGTGAAGGGCATTAGCTCGAAGATTATGAAGCCCGATCCCGTCGCGCAGGAAAGAGCGGCGAAAGACACGGCGCAGGTCAAAGCGGCACGGGCCACATTTAGCGAGCAAACGGCCTTTTTACAGGAGTTTATTTGGCCTCTGACTGGGCGTATTTCCGGTGTTTACGGCAGCCAACGTATTTATAATGACGTACCCGGTAATCCGCACTTTGGTGTGGATGTGGCGGCAAAAACGGGCACTGTAGTGGTCGCCCCTGCCGATGGTGTGATCAGCCTGTCTGTTCCCGACATGTTTTATTCGGGTGGAACTATGGTGATCGATCATGGTTACGGCGTGAGCTCAAGCTTTTTGCACTTGAGTAAGCTGTACGTCAACGCGGGTGAAGCGGTTAAGCAAGGTCAAGCCGTGGCAGAGGTGGGTTCGACAGGCCGTGCTAATGGCCCGCATTTAGATTGGCGAGTGAACTGGTATCAAATGCGCCTCGATCCCACAACCATAGTGCCACCCATGGCAACAGTGTTAGCGAATGAGAAAGCCAGTAAAGCGGCTAAAAAGGGCTAGGTTCGATATCCAGCACTGGCTCAATTAAATGGCGCTATGATGCGCCATTTTTTATGATTCTTATCCTTAGCACTCAGTGAGTTGGATTGTTCTAGACTCGTTTCAACTGTCCGCTTGCAGATGATCTGTTTCAACCGCTTAGCTTAAAAAGATTACTTCAACAATGGATGATCGGCGGGGAGCTGGCGGGTGATCCACAAAATCAGTTTGTGTTTCATGTTTGGCCCATCTTCTTTATCTTTGGCCAGTGGCTGGATTAAGTTGTCGGTGACCAGTAAACGGTAAATACATTCCACTTTGTCTTTGGGCGAGATGCCCTTGTCGAAGTCCGCATATCCGCGTTTTTTGGCATAGCCAATACCGATTTCCATGGCGAACTTCAATATTTGCGCTTCGTTCTTGTGTGGCTTCATTGGCGATCCTCTGTTTGCACATCGAATCCATCAAGTGGACTCGATAATGTATGCCTGATGGCATCTGCGAGTTATACGTCCTAAGTTACGCTAAATATGCTGTTTTCGAGATTTAATTTTGGCAATTTTTGACAAAACCACCAAAAAACGGGCCTAAAAATAGTCTGAACACTGAGTCTGATTAAATAGTCATCAGCTCAGGTCATCACTTAGGCATTATCTTCGGTTTTAACTTAGTTTTTGACTAAGTTTTTAATTCAGGTATTCGCTAAGGCGAGTGCGGCAAGTGCCAATGGAAATCTAAGCTCAGTGTTCTCTTCTTTCAGATTTTAAGCCTGCCTAAAACATTCCCGCTACGTTTGCTCGCTGGCGATCACTGCCTTTATGCCATGGGGATGCACTTTAATGCACACATCATCGCGTTTAAAGGCGATAGTCGGATTGGCTAAACGCTCTTTATCCCCTTTGGGCGAGCTCATCTTAATTTTTATCCCAGCAAGGGATGCTAAGCCTTGTGAACTTAAGCCTAGTGAGCTTGACGGAACAGGCTCAGCAGCCTGTTCTGATGGTAGCAAAGCGCTGAGTTTGGGACACAGGGCGAGCAAGTCTCGGCTCAGGGTATCGCACTCTGTCGCTTTTGAATCAATAACTAGCTCAATGTGTTCCCAGCCTTCCTGCGGATAGACTTTGTCGCTGGGGTAGGGAAGTTCGACACAGGCAATGCTAAATTGACCCAGCGTAAGTGGGATATCCAGTTCGATAATCAGAATCGTACGACCATTGATGATATTGTCTGAAATGATCTTACCGACGCGGCTAAAGGCATAGCGCAGCGCATCGGCACTGGCGATGGAATTGACGCGCAGCGCGACATGATCGCAAACCAGTGCTTTATCCGCTAAGTCTAAGGTTTCAAGCAAGGCTAAAATTTGTGCTTCGAAGGCGGGCCAGCTTTGGGTTAATTGCTCATAGCTGATGCTTGTGCTCTGCGGCGTGGCAGCTTCATTGGATGATGACATATAGGCTCCAAGGCATGTGTATTACCGTTAGTTTTTATCCCTTACACAATCACGGGGATAATACAGCTAACGATATGATGTAAATGGCTAAATAAAAACGCCCATTAAGCTGGGCGTGTTTGATGTTGTGACATTATCTAATCGGCGTGTTGCCATGGCTAAGTAGGCTAAGGTTACGGCCAAATCTCAATTGGTGTTCCTTCATCGACCACTTTCCACACTTCATCCATTTCGGCGTTGGTTATCGCAATACAACCGTCGGTCCAGTTGTATTGCTGAGCTTGTTCTGGCGGCAGCGGCGACTTAGGGTTCTGACCGTGGATCATGATCATGCCTCCGGGTCTAATGCCTAAGGCTTTGGCTCTGAGTTTATCTTCTTCATTGGGATAGGAAATATGGATCGATTTATAATAGGCACTGTCGGGCTTTTTATAATCTAGGGTATAACGCCCCTGTGGTGTGCGTTGATCGCCTTCCTTTAATTTATGTCCTGCGGGCAAGTCGCCCATAGCAATGCGATATTGTTTGAGTATTTTGCCATCGCGCAATAAAGCCATACTGGATTCGGATTTTGTGATCACCACAAGATCCACTTTACCCATGCCTGAGGCATGTAATCCGGGTGAAACGAGTGCCGCGATAGTCACAGTGAGGGTGGTCAATGTGGAAAGTAGGGTGGCGCGCATGAATTCCTCGAAAATTAACACTAGTTGTTGGCTTTTTTCGGCATCATACCGCAATTTTATCCTGCTGTGAGTAGATAATTTTGAGCTGAATGCAATTGCATGGCAGACTCGTGGGATATTTATGATGTAATCCCTGAGTTACTCAGTTTGTTGCAAGGAAGTCAAAGTTTGTATGTCTGAAAATATCGAATCCGAAAGCCCACTGAAACGTCAATTACGCACCATTATTTTTGGTACTGATACTCCCGCTGGCCGCTATTTTGATATCGCCTTAATGGTGTGCATTGTGCTGAGTGTCGCTCTAGTGTTTCTCGATACGGTAGAAGTGTTTCATCGTGAATACGGGCAGATTATTCGCGTCTTGGAGTGGGTCTTTACGATTATATTCACCCTTGAATATGGCCTACGTTTGTATTGTGCGACTCATCCCGTGTTATATGCCCGCAGCTTTTATGGCATAGTCGATTTGTTATCTGTATTGCCAAGTTATCTGGCGTTACTGATCCCTGGCGCTAACTTTACCTTAGTCATCCGAATTCTCAGGTTATTCAGGATTTTCCGCGTACTCAAATTACTGCGTTATTTGAGTGAAGGGAATGTGTTGCTTAGAGCCATGATGCAGTCGAGTCGTAAGGTCTTTATATTTTTCTTCTCGGTCAGTTTGATCGTTATGGTGCTCAGTGCGGTAATGTATGTGGTTGAAGGGCCTGATAATGGATTTAGTTCAATTCCTAAATCTGTCTACTGGACAATTGTGACTATTACCACTGTCGGTTACGGCGACATTACCCCTAAAACGGGATTAGGTCAGGCGATTGCCGCTTTTACTATGTTGATTGGTTACTCGATTATCGCGATCCCTACGGGGATTTTAACCGCGGAGATATCCCAAGAAGTGGGGCGCCATCGAGATTTACGCTCGTGCAATCAATGTCATAAAACCGGCCACGATCTTGATGCCATGTACTGTAGCCGCTGCGGATGCGAGTTAGATAGCTTAGATGTCCCCGTTGAAAATGACGCTTAGTCATTGTTTTAGCAAACACTTATTATTTTTGCAGGTAACACACACGTATGACGCAAGCCAAGTTTGTTGAAGGCCCCATATTACGTCACATCTTAGTGATGAGTTCGACTGCTGCTGTGGGGATTTCTGCCTTATTTGTGGTGGATTTACTGGATATCTTTTTCCTGAGTTTATTGGGGGAGCATGAGCTTGCAGCGGCTGTGGGTTATGCTGGCAGCATCTCCTTTTTCACGACATCCATTGGGATAGGCTTATCAATTGCTTTAGGCGCTTTAGTGTCTCGCTCGATTGGCGCAAAAGATGTGGTGTTAGCAAAGCGGCTATTGCTCAATAGCGCTGTTGTGACAACGCTGATTAGCGTGCTGGTGGCCGGCGTGGTCACTACTTTCATCCCTGAGTTGGTTGCCTTAGTGGGCGCAAGTGGCCATACGGCTGAGCTCGCTGCCAGCTACTTGTATATCTTAGTGCCTTCCTTGCCCTTTATTTGTCTTGCGATGGCGCTCGGCGGGGCTTTGCGCGCCGTGGGTGATGCTAAGTTATCCATGATGTCGACCTTAGCGGGCGGCGGCGTTAATGCTGTACTCGACCCGATTTTTATCTTCTTGTTCGCCATGGGGATAGAAGGTGCGGCATTGGCATCCGTTTTAGCGCGGGTGGCGGTATTTTTAATTGCTGGCCGCGGCGTTGTGGTTAAGCATAAGTTGTTAGGTCATTTCGATAAGGCGCACTTTATCGCCGATCTAAAACCTATCTTTGCCATTGCGGGACCCGCGATGTTAACTAATGTGGCAACGCCTATCGGTAATGCCTTTGTGACCCGAGCCATTGCCGATTTCGGTGACGCTTATGTGGCGGGCTGGGCGGTATTAGGGCGTTTGATCCCTGTGACCTTTGGGATGATCTTTGCGCTCTCGGGCGCGATTGGCCCTATTGTTGGGCAAAACTTTGGTGCGGGGCAGTTTGACCGAGTGCGCGAGAGTTTAACCCGCGCCATCCAGTTTTGTGCTGTGTATGTGCTGGTAATGTCTCTGTTGCTGTTTGCGCTTAAGTCACATTTGGTCAATGTGTTTGATATGAAGGGCGATAGCGCCGACCTTATCCACTTTTTCTGTAGTTATATTGCGGTTTTCTTTATCTTTTCGGGGATTTTATTCGTGGCTAATGCGTCCTTTAATAACCTCGGTAAGGCTAAATATTCCACCTTGTTTAATGTTGGTAAAGCCACCTTAGGCACAGTGCCCTTTGTGTATTTGGGTGCACTTTGGGGCGGGGTTTATGGCGTGTTGATTGGGCAAGTTTTAGGGTCTATTTTGTTTGGTACTTTAGGTGTGTGGGTTGCCTACCGTTTAGTGGATAAAGTGGCGGCGCAGGCCCAGTTGTCCGCGATGGCGAATGTTGGCGGCATCAATGCCGCTCCCCGTAATGTTGCGCTGACTGAGGAAGAAGAAATCGCGAACTGTGTGGCGGAGAACCTGCCGAGTGCGACCAATCCACTTTCATCTTCTTGCGTGCAGATGGCGCAATTAACCGAGGAGCAAGAGAGTGAGTCGGTATTGCCAATAACGTATTTAGAAGAAGGCAAAAAGCCGAACTGACTTTATCAGTTAATAGTTCACTTGTTTTAGTGACGCTCCAAACTGTCAAATAACGTTATTGAATCAAACATAAATACTCCAGCTGCTTCACCGCGCACCGTTAGGAATACTGAAAAACAAAATGCCACAAGTTTGCTTGTGGCATTTTTGTTTTAAGCGGCGTTTGCAGTTAATCGAGTCGGGTTAACAATGCAAAAATAGGCCGCTAGAAAGCGTTATTCTGCGGTACTGCTTATTCTTCAGTACTACTTATTCTTCAATAATTGGCGCGTCTTGTTGGCCTTCGACTTGTTCAGTCGTGGCTTCTAATGCCGCCATTTTTGCGCGTTCGGCCTTAGAGATGTAACCTGATTTTGCTGGCGAGCCGATAGTCACTGGGTCGACTTTATTCAGTCTGGCCTTAGCGCGTTTAGCAATTTTCTTGATGATCTTTTGTTTCTTGTTCATGACGTCTCTAATTTCGTTTCGCACCCGCTATGCGCAGGAATATGAGGCCAAGGGCTCAATTGAGGGCGGATTCTAACTCAATCTGAGCGAACTGACCATGTTTTACTGAAAGCTGTCGAAAAGAACTGCAACTTTTGGGCGTCTAATAATTGGTAGTCAATTCGGCAATAGCGCGTTTGTACGGGAGTTTGACTCAATGGGCAGTACAGGGATGAGTGCAATCGATGCCGAGTATTTACCGCTATATGCTGTCAGTAGGCGTTAAAAGCCATTATATTGCCCCGCATGATTCGTTCGATAAACTGACGCCAATGTCATTTTTTATTGCTTATGTACAATCTGAGGAAAAGCTGTGTTACTCACTAAAATCACTTTTTTCGAGCGTTTTGAACACGATATCCTAAGTGGTTCGAAAACCATTACCCTGCGCGATGAAGCCGAGTCCCATGTGATAGCGGGGCAAATTCTACCTGTGTCCACCTTCGAAACGGACCGCTGGTTTTGTGATATCCAGATTATCGATGTCACGCCAGTAAAGTTAACTGAGCTCACCAAAGTGCATGCCAAACAAGAGAATATGACTCTGCCACAGTTACGCGATGTGATTGCCGAGATTTACCCCGGTCTTGAGCAATTGTTTATGATCCGTTTTAGGATTTTGCCGCAGTAATTTGTCGCCGTAGTATGTCGCAGCAATGAGTGTTGTAAGATATTCTGGTTCGATTCATAAATAGAAAAGGCTGCGCTGCAGCCTTTTGGTTCATTGTTTTAATGTCATTTGCTTCAAAAGCAAATTCAGTTGTGCCGGCTGACTACACTGTCCAAGGTAGCATTTTTTGAGCTACGCGGTCGGCTTGGCCTAAACGAATAGCGGCACGATGGCGCATTCGATACAAGGCTTGGTAGCACAAAGGCACTAAGTACAAGCTAGTCAATGTCGAGAACGACAAGCCACCAATAATGGCGATTGCCATGGGGTAATATGGCGGGCCGCCGCCACCAATTTGGGTATCACCCATCGCCAGTGGAACTAAGCCCAACACTGTGGTGCCCACTGTCATCAATACTGGGCGCAAACGCGTGATACACACATCTCGAATGGTGGCGGACAATTTGTCGAGATCCGGCGTCATCTGGTTAATTTGATCCACCAGAACTATGCCGTTATTCACCACAATTCCCATTAAAATCAAAATGCCTATCATGGCCATCACAGAAATAGGCGTGCCCGTGATAAACAGCGCCCAGAATACACCTGTGATCGAAAATAGGATTGAAGTGATAATCGCCGTCGGTAATAACAGCGATTCAAACAGCGCCGCCATGACGATATAAATCATCGCGACAGCCAATAGCATATTGGTTGCCATCACATTCTGATCTTCATCTTGACGCTCAAATCCACCGCGTAATGAATAGTCGTAACCATTAGGGAAATGGATATTTTCCATCACTTGCTTGATCTTAGTTTGCGCCTCTTCCGTGGTGAGGTTTTCTAAGTTAGCGCCAATCGACAAAGAGGTTTGGCGATTAAAGTGCTTGATCGTATCGAAGCGAGGTTGGATTTCAATCTTCGCTAAGTTATCCAAGGTGTACACCCTTTGGTCGATGCGCACTATTGGTAACTGCTTGAGTTTTTCGAGCGACTTTTGCCACTCTTTCTCATAGGCCATTTCGATGCGCAGTTCGCCATTAGGATCGTGACGGAACGATCGCAGCGGTGAACCGCGCAGTGCCATAGAGATACTCGAAGCGATTTCATTGAGTTTTAAATCTAACCGCGCCGCCATTTGCCTATCGATGCGGATAACCACTTCCTGTTGCGCACCGTTAAGCTCAGAGCGAACATCTTGCATTCCTTTGATATTTTGCAGTAAAGGGATTACTTGTTCGCTTAAGTTAATCAGCTCAGAGGTTGAGCGACCTGTGAGCGTCACGCGCACACCAGAGTTGTCATTACCCCAACCAAATTGCGGTTTGGCGATCGAATACTTAGGGAAGCCGCTGCGGATTTTCTTTTTCAACTCATCCAGTGGCATAGGCAAGTCTTTTTTCAGCAAGATCACCGATGAACCATCGTCGGATGAATAGTAGCTGTAGACAGAATCAATATGAAATTCCTCTTTATTTTTATAAAGATACTCTTCCATTTGATTGACCATTGCCTCAGTGACATTGAGATTATGCCGACCTTCCACTTGATAGTTGATGTAAATCCGTTCCTTGCTCTGGCTGTCTTCTTGATCTTGTTTGACCATAGACAGCGGCAGGGCGGTAGACGCGAGAATGGCCACCGCAATAAAGCCTGAACGCCAAGGCCTCAGCAATACCCAGTTAAGCGTATTGTTGTAGAAGCGCTGTAACTTACCGGCATCCTTCTCGGGCGCGATGTCAAAGTGGAACTTAGTCAACATCAAAGGGATCAAGGTTTTAGCAACCAGTAGCGATGCCGCAAGCGAGATACAAATCGCGATGGCAACATGCTCGAGGAAAATCGTCAGCTCCACTTTCACGCCAAAAATATTGGGTAAAAATACGATGGCAGTGGTCATAGTGCCCGCCAATACGGCGAGGGACACTTTATCGACCCCAGTCATCACTGACTCTTCATTATCCTTGGGTGATTTGCCTTGTTTCTCCTGCAGCACGCTCTCGGTCACCACCACAGCGTTATCAATTAACATACCAATGGCGAGCAAGAGTCCCATCATAGACAGGATATTCAAGCTGTAACCGAGTAAATACATGGCGGCGAGCGTCATACCGATGGAAATCGGCACAGACGACACGACCACTAAGGTCATTTTCAGATTACGCAGGAACAAGTACAGCACCACAAAGGACAGCAGGGCGCCGATTAAACCCGAAAACAGTAAGTCCATCAGGGATGATTTAACCCCAGAGGCTTGATCTTCCATGATAAACAGCCGAATACCTTGGAACTGTTGATCTTGCTTCGCTAGTTCGATGACTTTTAGTACACGTTCAGACACTTCGACTAAGTTAGCACCTGATTCCTTAAACACATCTAAACCGACAGCATAGTGCTGATCTAAATGGCGACCTTCGATACGCTCTGGCAAGGCAAACTGCACATCTGCAATATCGCCTAAGGTCAATCCTGGGATCAGCACCAGTGCTTTGATATCTTCAAGGTTTCTAAACTCGCCCTTAGGCGACACTTGGTAAACGATGTTACTGGCCCTGAGCGTGCCAGCGCTAATCACAAAGTTTTCTCTGCCGAGGCGGGCTTGCAAGTCGGTGGCTGAAAATCCACTGGCGGCAAGACGGTCGGCATTGATGCGCACTTCAATTTGCTTTTGTTCAACGCCGTACAGGCTGACCTTAGAGACACCTTCAACACGTTCAAGCGGACGCTTGAGCTGTTTATCGAGTAAATCGAATGCGCCAGACAGCTCGCGGTCGCTCGATATACGTATCGTGAGCACAGGCATGTCGGCGGTGGAGAATTGGCGGATAAAGACTCGCTCAACATCCTTGGGCAATAAATGCCGCACCGCATCGATTTTTTCCCGCGCTTCTAGGCTCTTAGTGGCAACGTTTTCACCCCACTTCATGTTGATTTCGATTTCAGAACCTTCCTGGGAAGATTCAGATTCGAGCTCATCAATCCCACCCATAGTGGCGAGGGATTCCTCCAGCACTTTAGTGATATCGCGCTCCACTTCAGCGGGGGTTGAGCCCTTGTAGGGCACTTGCACCACAATCTGCGGAATATCGATACCGGGGAACATTTCCAGCGGTAACAAACGACTCGAGGCGAGACCAAATAGCAAGATAGCAAAGAAGAACATGCTGGTGGTCACGGGACGCTTAATGGCTAAACGGGTGAGGTTCATGGGCGAGCCTCCTCAACGTCATGCGCGATATCTGTGGCTGCAACGTCATACACTTTACGGTCGAACAGGGCATAGAGCACTGGTAGCACAATTAAGGTCAGTAAAGTGGATAAACTCAGACCAAAGATCACCGTAATCGCCATAGGTGCACGCACCTCAGAACCATCGCCTAACCCCAGCGCCATCGGCAATAAGCCTAAGGTGGTGGTGAGCGTTGTCATCATAATCGGGCGTAGGCGCGATTTAGCGGCGGCGCGAATAGCATCGAGTTTTTCAACGCCTTCACTGCGCAGTTGGTTGATGCGATCCACAAGCACAATCGCGTTGTTCACCACTATACCCGCCAACATGATAAGGCCGATAAACACCACCACACTCAGATGGGTTTGGGTGATATACAGGCCCAGCACGCTACCCGCCAATGCCATGGGTACGGCAAAGAGGATAAGCAAGGGATGTAGCAGTGACTCAAACTGACTCGCCATCACTAAATACACTAAGAAAATCGCTAAGATAAGGGCAATTTTGAGTGACTGGAATGAGTGCTCCATTTCCTCATTTTGACCACCAAAGCGGGCTTGAACCGATGCCGGTAGCACCTGTTGCGACAGTATTTGCTGCGCCTGTGCCACCGCATCGCTTAAGTCACCGTAGGCGAGGTTAGCCGACACCAGTGCCACACGTTGCTGGCTGATACGGTTAATCGCCGAGGGGCCTAATTGTAATGACACTTCGGCAACCGCACTTAAAGCAATAGGTTGATTGCTGTTCGGGTTGATAATTAAGGCATCGATATCGCTGATTTGATCGCGCTCGGCGAGTTCACTGCGCACCAGAATATCAATCTTACGATCACGTACCGTGTATTGGCTGGCAATAGTACCGCCAACGCGCTGAGCAATGCGGTTCGCAACTGTTGGCGCATCCATTCCGAGCGCTGCTAACCTAGCATGATCGAAACGGATACTCAGCTCAGGTTGACCATCGCGCAGACTGGTATTTACGTCAGCAAAACGATCTGATGCGGATAATGCTTTGACTAGACTATCGGCACTGCGCTTGAGCAAGTTCAAATCGTAACCCGTGAGCTCAATCTCCAGTGGCGTTTTAAAGCTGAATAGCTCAGGTTGCTCAATTTTTGCTTCAAGTTCAGGAATGCGGCGTGCGGTATCACGCAGCACTTGAGTGATCGCGTTATAGGCACTGTGATCTGTCAGCACCACTTGTAAGCGGCCCCAGTTTTCACCACCGCGAGCAGTATCCGAGGTCATCAAACCACCGCTACCAGCTTGGCTATAGGCATGTTTAACTTCGGCTCTGTCCTTGATAGACAAAGCGAGTTGTTGCAATACCTTATCGGTTTCGCTCACTGCAGTACCCGGTGGCAGTAGGATTTCTACATAGAATTCGCCCTGATTCATCGGTGGAATAAGCTCCATACCTAGGCGAGGTAACAGGCTAATACACGCGCCCGTTATCGCAATGGTGAGCAGCAGCGTGGTCATTTGTTGACGCAGCGCCGAGGCCAGCAGCTTGTGATAAACCTTCTCGATACTGTGATAGACAAAGTTAAATCCAGAACTCAAAGGACGCATGATAAGACCGATGAGCCAGGAGAAAAAGCGACCTAAAATCAGCACTAAGGTCAACAATGCACTTGGTAAGTAACTAAAAATCAATAGAATAGGGAAGGAGAACACAGTCGCGCTATAGTGTTTAAACTTACCCATTTTAGTGGTGGGTTTATCTTTGGGCGTGGTTTTTATCAGTGCGGGTAAGGTTTTAAAGCCTTCGCGCGATGCCAGCATAGGGATAGAGGTTAAGGCGACTAATAGCGAGGCCAACAGGGCAAACGTGACTGTTAGCGCTTGGTCAGAGAACAGAGCGCCGGCAATCCCATCGACAAAGACTAAGGGCACAAACACCGCAAGGGTCGTCAGTGTGGAGGCGAAAATCGCGCCAGCTACTTCTTTTGTGCCTGTGACTGCGGCGTCTAACTTACTCATGCCTTCGCTGCGACAGCGGTCAATGTTCTCTAATACCACAATGGCGTTATCGACTAATAGACCAATGGCCAGCGCGATACCGCCTAATGACATGATGTTTAAGCTGATATCGGCAAAATACATCATGTTAAAGGTGGCGATAACCGAGAAGGGAATCGAGATGGAAATAATCAGCGTTGGGATGATGTTACGCAGGAACAGGTAAATCACTAGCATAGACAATAAGCTGCCCATAAGCGCCGAAGAGGTGACTTCACTGACCGCACTTTCGATAAACTCGGATTGATCGTAAATCACTTCGAGTTTGTTTTGCTTAGGATCTTGATTGATTTTGACAAGCTCATCGCGCAGTTTTTTGGCGACGGCGACAGTGTTAGCATCACCTTCTTTATAAATCGCCAGTTCAATCGATTCTTGGCTACCGATACGGGTGATATCACTGCGCTCTTTATAGGCATCCGTAATCGTAGCGACCTCGAACAAACGCACTAAGGTTTGCTCGTCGCGATAGACGATCACTTGGCCCAGTTCTTCCAATGAATTGAATTGGTTAAGTGTGCGCACTAAGTATTCGCGATCACCTTGGATCACTTTACCGGCAGAGAGGTTAATGTTTTCCTCATTAATGCGACGTTTAATGTCGTCGGCATTGAGGTTAAGTTGCGATAGTTTTTCTTGATTGAGCTGAATGTGTACTTCTTGCTCTAAACCACCGGATAAACGCACGGCGGCGACCCCAGAAAGCGCTTCTAAGCGACGCTTAAGCTCTTCTTCTGCGTAGGTGCGCATTTGCTTAAGATCGGCTTCTGAGGCATTGGGCACAGACAACGCGAGACGCATGATTGGGTCAAGGTTGGGGTTAAAGCGCAGTAATAATGGCTTTTTAACATCCAAAGGCAGGGCGATAGTGTCGAGTTTTTCGCGCACATCTAAACTCGCCATGTCCATTGTGGTGCCCCATTCAAACTCGAGCACTACATCTGACATGCCTGAGCGCGAAATAGAGCTGATTTTACGTAAGCCTTTGACCACGCCAACGGCTTCTTCAATCGGTTTAGAGACGAGCTGTTCAACTTCTACTGGCGCCGCACCGTCATACATAGTGCGAATGGTTAATGTGGGATAGCTTAAGTCTGGCAGTAACTTCACCGCTAAGCGGGAAAATCCCACCATACCGAATAAAATCACCGCCAGCATGAACATCCATACCGTGACTGGCCGTTTAACGGAAGTGCTGATAATTGACATGAAAGGCTCCTATCAGTTCTTAGCGGAAGCAAGATCGAGTGGGGTGATCACTTCGACTAAGGATTGGTCTTTCAAGTTTTGCTGGCCACGGGTCACGACTTGTTCACCTGGGTTAATGCCTGCAATCACTTCTACAGAGTCACCTTCACGGTAGCCAATTTCGACTTCACGGCGATTAGCATTAGTGCCATCGATAACATACAGAGCTTGCCTGTTATCTTGATTAATCAGGGCGCTATAGGGAACCGTAATCACGTTTTCATGGGTGTCATACTTAAGCTCAACACGGGTAAACATCCCTGCTTTTAGGCGCGCCTCTTGATTCGGTACGGCTAATGTCACTTTAAACGTGCCGCTTTGTGGGTCAACAATCGGGCTTATCCGCAGCACTTTGGCATGGATAGCAATTTTACTTTGTTGATTGCTGAACACTTGTGCTTCTTGGCCGAGTTTTAAGCTGGCAAGTTGTTGCTCTGGCAGATGGACTATACCGTGGAGTTCATCTTGATTAACGATATAAAACAAGTCGCCAAATTCCTTCGCCATGTTGCCTGCTTTCACATAACGTTTAGCGACGACACCGCTAATAGGGGACAGTACGCGGCTTTCTCTAACTTGTAGCTCGGCAAGATCTTTCTTAGCGATGGCGGCTTGCAAGTTATATTCAAGTTTGGCCATCGAATCTGCGCTGATAAATTCTTTGTTGCCCATTTTCTTCAGACGATTCAATTCCTGCTCAATGATTTTAACTTCGGCTTCTGAGCGGTCTAAATCGTATTGCTGTCTTTTGGCATCGATAACGGCGAGCACTTGGCCCTTTTGTACGCGGTCACCTTCTTCAACGGCCAATGATTCAATGAGTCCAGAAATGCGGCTGACGACATTGGCTTCTTGAGGTGCTTCTAAGGTGGCTGTTGTGCTGTAGAAAGATGAAACGTTTCCTTGCATCACTGTGGTGGTTTCGACGGGAATTGCATATTTTTCTTCTTTTTTAGCCACTTCTTCCTTACCACAGGCTGCTAGCATTGAAATCATTAGCAGGGGTAGGGCGAATTTAGCAATGTTTGACTTTTCCATAAGTGTGTTACCTGTTGTCTTTATTGTGATGCCATTTGATAGCAGAAACCGTGCCAACATTAAATATAGCTTAATTTCATATAGTTAAGCTATTCTTAAGTTAAGGCTAATGTGCAAATTTCACTAAATGTAGCTAAAAAGTTTAAAAAGTGATGAGAATAACTAAAGGCGGTTAACAGCGGTTACGCAAGTAGGCAATTGCAACAATGTATTTTGTCTAATAAGGGGAGTGTCAAAGGGGATTGTTTGATATGAAAAAAGCGCCCTCAGGCGCTTTTTAATGCGTAAGTCGTGGGACTTAGCGTTTGTCTTGTGCGACGAAATCACGCGCAGTTTCGCCAGTGTATAACTGACGTGGACGGCTGATTTTGTGGCCTGGTTGATCTAACATTTCTTTCCAGTGTGCAATCCAGCCTACAGTACGTGCCAGTGCGAACAGCACAGTGAACATACTGGTTGGAATACCAATGGCTTTCATGATGATGCCAGAGTAGAAGTCGACGTTTGGATACAGCTTCTTAGAAATGAAGTATTCGTCCTCAAGCGCAATGCGCTCAAGCTCCATTGCCACATCCAATAGTGGATCCTTAACTTTCAGTTCTTTCAGCACTTCGTGACAGGTTTCACGCATAACTTTGGCACGTGGGTCAAAGTTTTTGTAAACACGGTGTCCAAAGCCCATCAGACGGAATGGGTCGTTCTTGTCTTTAGCACGTTCAATGAATTCAGGAATGCGGTCAACTGAACCGATTTCTTCTAACATTTGCAAACAGGCTTCGTTAGCGCCGCCGTGTGCAGGGCCCCAAAGAGACGCGATACCCGCTGCGATACACGCAAATGGGTTAGCACCTGAAGAACCGGCTAAACGTACGGTTGAAGTCGATGCGTTTTGTTCATGATCCGCATGTAAAATGAAGATCCTGTCCATTGCACGTTCAACGATAGGGTTAACTATGTATTCTTCACATGGCACAGCAAACATCATGCTTAAGAAGTTGCCCGCATAGCTTAAGTCATTACGTGGGTACACGAATGGCTGGCCTGAAGAATACTTGTAGCACATGGCTGCTATCGTAGGCATTTTTGAGACTAAGCGATAAGCGGCGATTTCGCGGTGACGTGGATCGTTAACATCCAGAGAGTCTTGGTAAAATGCAGATAATGCACCCGTCACACCACATAACATGGCCATAGGATGAGCATCACGACGGAAACCTCTAAAGAAGAAGGCTAGCTGCTCGTGAACCATAGTGTGGGTTTTAACTGTATGTACAAACTCAGTATATTGCGCTTTTGTCGGCAGTTCACCGTAAAGCAGCAGATAACACAGGTCTAGGTAATCGGAGTCAACGGCGAGTTGATCGATTGGATAGCCACGGTGTAACAATATACCCAGATCACCATCAATATAGGTAATTGCAGATTCACAGGAGGCAGTCGCAAGAAAACCTGGATCAAAAGTGAAGTAACCTTTGCTGCCAAGTTTACTGATGTCGATTACGTCAAAACCAGCGGTTCCCTGCTTTACTGGCAATTCTATCGAGTCGTTCCCTGGTAATTCTAATTTGGCTTTTAAATCAGCCATACCCCGTTCTCCTTACTTAGTTCTTATCTGTGAGTGCGGCATGTCAAACCGCCATTACTTTACAGCCATTCTAGATCACATTTCAATTTAAATAAGCGTTTAAATTTGTTAGACCATGGTATAAATGCCTTTACTTTCCCATGCGGAACTGGCACTTACAGTAAAAATTCGTCAAAAAAACATAATTTGCATTCTGTGATGTTTGTATTTGACATTTGCCGCGAGTATACTTGCCTCGCCCAATAAGGGCCGCAAACAACGATTATAAAGCACCCTTTGTTTACATGTTAAATGAGTGCGTGCTCAGATAGTTAACTGTTTGTTTAAACTTTGCTTTTGTGTTTACTTTTGCCGTGATTCACATCCCAGTTTAAAGTTTGTACAAAAGCGGTTCACATAACAAAAAAAATGCTCAATGGAGCTGAGTGAGCAGAACGTGAAAAAGCAAAGACCTGTCCATTTAGATCTGCAGACCATTCGCTTTCCTGCAACAGCGATTGTGTCAATTCTTCACCGTGTTTCCGGTGTCATCATGCTGTTCGCAGTTGGCATTCTCATTTGGTTGCTAAATTCATCTTTAGCATCAGCTGAAAGTTTCGCTGGCGTACAATCTCTATTCGATAACTTCGTTATGAAGTTCATCATGTGGGGCATTATGACTGCACTGGCGTATCACTTGTTTGGTGGCCTGCGCCACTTAGTAATGGATACCGGTCGTTGGGAAGAATTGTCATCGGGTGCCGCATCAGCGAAAGCTGTATTTGCCTTAACGGTAGCCTTTTCAATCATAGCGGGGATTTGGGTATGGTAACCAATGCAGCAAGTTTTGGACGCAGTGGTGTTCATGACTATATTCTACTACGCGCTAGTGCAGTGATCCTCGCCTGTTACACCATTTTCTTGGTTGGCTTTATTGCATGTAGTTCCCCTCTCACCTACGACGTCTGGCATAGCCTTTTTAGCGCTCTGCCGATGAAAGTGTTTACACTTCTGGCGCTGGTAGCATTATTAGTACACGCTTGGATTGGTGTATGGCAAGTGCTGACAGATTACGTCAAGTGCACGTCGTTACGTGGTGTTTTACAGTTCACCTTTGTCGTTACCGTATTTTGTTATTTAGCGGCCGGCATTGTTATTGTGTGGGGTGTCTAAGTGAGTATTCCAGTACGCGAATTTGATGCTGTAGTGATCGGTGCCGGTGGCGCTGGTATGCGTGCAGCGCTGCAGATTTCCAAAGAAGGTAAAAGCTGTGCGCTTTTATCAAAAGTATTCCCAACTCGTTCTCATACCGTATCTGCGCAGGGTGGTATCACCGTTGCGTTAGGTAACGCCCATGAAGATCATTGGGAACAGCATATGTACGATACTGTGAAGGGTTCCGATTTTATCGGTGACCAAGAAGCGATTGAATTCATGTGTAAAACCGGTCCTGAAGCCGTTATTGAACTTGAGCAAATGGGTTTGCCTTTCTCTCGTTTCGAAAATGGCACGATTTACCAACGTCCGTTTGGTGGTCAATCTAAGAACTTTGGTGGCGAGCAGGCTGCACGTACTGCGGCAGCTGCCGACCGTACTGGTCATGCTTTGCTGCACTGTTTATACCAACAAAACGTTAAGCATAAGACGCAAGTATTCTCAGAATGGTATGCATTAGATCTCGTTAAAAACGATGATGGCGCCGTTGTGGGTTGTACTGCGATTGAAATTGAAACAGGCGATATCGTTTATTTCAAAGCCAAAGCAACGATTTTAGCGACAGGTGGAGCAGGGCGTATTTACGCTTCGACCACTAACGCACATATCAACACCGGTGACGGCGTCGGTATGGCAATGCGTGCTGGCGTGCAAATGCAAGACATGGAAATGTGGCAATTCCACCCAACTGGCATCGCCGGCGCGGGTGTACTTGTGACTGAAGGTTGTCGTGGTGAAGGCGGTTATCTGCTGAACAAAGACGGCGAGCGCTTCATGGAGCGTTATGCCCCTAACGCGAAAGATTTGGCATCACGCGACGTGGTAGCACGTTCAATGATGACTGAAATCCGCGAAGGTCGTGGTTTAGACGGTCCACTAGGTCCACACTGTTTACTCAAGCTTGATCACTTAGGTAAAGAAACATTAGAAGCACGTTTACCAGGCGTGTGTGAATTGTCTCGTACCTTTGCCCATATCGATCCGGCCGATGGTCCAATCCCAGTATTACCAACCTGTCACTACATGATGGGCGGTCTGCCAACTAAGGTCAGTGGTCAAGTTATTCGTAAGAATGAAGACGGCACTGAACAAGATGTGATCGGTCTGTTCGCTGTGGGTGAGATTGCCTGTGTATCTGTTCACGGTGCAAACCGCTTAGGTGGTAACTCATTGCTCGACTTAGTGGTCTTTGGCCGCGCAGCGGGTCAGCATTTAGGTAAAGCTTTGGATGAGACTGACGATCCAAAAGACGCAAGCGATGCGGATATTCAAGCATCTCTGGCGCGTCTGAATCGTTGGGAAAGCAACAAAGATGGCGAAGATCCAGCGCAAATCCGTAAGGATCTGCAACTGTGTATGCAATTAAACTTCTCTGTATTCCGTCGTGGCGATGCTATGGCTGAAGGTTTAGAGCAGTTGAAAGTCATCCGCGAACGTCTTGCAAAGGCGAAGTTGTCTGATAACTCTCGTGAATTCAACACTCAACGTATTGAATGTTTAGAGTTAGATAACCTAATGGCAACAGCAATCGCTACGGCCTATGCTGCTAACTTCCGTACTGAAAGTCGCGGTGCTCACTCACGTGAAGATTATTTAGAGCGTGATGATGAGAACTGGTTATGCCACAGCTTATTTGACCCTGTGACTGAAACGATGGATCGTCGTGCAGTGAACATGGCACCTAAGTTACGTGAAGCATTCCCACCGAAGAAACGTACCTACTAGGAGTTGCAAAGATGAAATTGACATTTGCAGTTTATCGCTACAATCCTGACGTAGATACTAAACCGTATATGCAGGATTACAGCTTAGAAGTAGCTGACGGCTCTGACATGATGGTGCTCGATGCACTGATTAAGTTGAAAGAGCAAGATCCGACTCTGTCATTCCGTCGCTCATGCCGTGAAGGTGTGTGTGGTTCTGACGGTGTGAACATGAATGGTAAAAATGGTCTGGCGTGTATTACCCCAATTTCAACCTTCAAAGGCAAGAAATTAGAAATACGCCCATTACCAGGTATGCCAGTTGTTCGTGACTTAGTTGTTGATTTAACTCAGTTCTATAAGCAGTATGAGAAGATCAAGCCTTACCTCATCAATGATGAGAAAGCACCAGCCCGTGAACACTTACAATCACCTGAAGAGCGTGCTCATTTAGATGGTCTGTACGAATGTATCATGTGTGCCTGTTGTTCTACGGCTTGCCCATCATTCTGGTGGAATCCTGATAAGTTTATCGGTCCAAGCGGTCTGCTTCACGCATATCGTTTCTTGATCGACAGTCGCGATACAGCAACAGAAGAACGTCTTTCTGAGCTGGACGACGCCTATAGCGTGTTCCGTTGCCACGGCATCATGAACTGCGTTGACGTGTGTCCAAAAGGTCTTAATCCGACTAAAGCAATTGGTCATATTAAGTCCATGCTGTTGAAGCGAGCAGTGTAATGCGAGAACCCGAGCTGAAACCAATAATAATATAGCTCTTGAAGAGTCACTTTCTGGTAGCAGAAGGTGACTCTTTTGCGTATGTAATGGAAGACAACGCGCCGTATATCTGGACATCTAGGGGCGGCAGAAATTATGCGTCGAAGGTAATCTCTACAGACTGCATATTTAATACTATGGCTAAGCACGTGTATAAAGTTTGAAAGGAATAGAAATGCACCAAGGCATCATGAAAGCCTGGCTCGAATCATCTCACTTAAGTGGTGCAAATTCGACCTACGTAGAAGAGATGTATGAAGCCTATCAAGAAAACCCACAGTCAGTCGCTGATGATTGGCGTGCGGTATTTGATAATCTCCCTCCTGTGAACGGTGCCTCTGTTGATGCGCCTGAAGCTGCTCACTCAAAAGTACGTGATTATTTTCGCAGTTTAGCGTTAGAAGGACGCCATAAGAGCTCTGCTCGTGTGACGGATCCTGAACTGGATGCTAAGCAAGTTAAAGTCCTGCAGTTAATTAACGCCCATCGTTTCCGTGGTCATCAAGGTGCTAACCTTGACCCCCTAGAACTGTGGAAACGCGAACCTGTGGCCGATTTAGATCCTGCCTTCCACGGCCTGACTAAAGAAGACATGGATCGTGAGTTTAATACTGGTTCTTTTGCTCATGGTGGCGAAACCATGAAGCTTGCGGATTTGGTAAAAGCACTGAAAGCCACTTATTGTGGTTCTATCGGTGCTGAATATATGCACATTACCGATACCGATGAGAAACGCTGGATCCAACAACGTCTCGAACCTTCCTTAGGTAAAGCTAACTACGATAAAAGTGTTAAGACACGCATTCTTGAAGGCTTAAACGCCGCAGAAGGCATTGAAAAATACTTAGGTGCTAAATTCCCTGGTGCGAAACGTTTCTCGTTAGAAGGCGGCGATGCGTTAGTGCCTATGATGCGCGAAATTATTTATCGTGCAGGTGAAGCGGGTACTAAAGAAATCGTCGTTGGTATGGCTCACCGTGGTCGTCTAAACGTACTGGTTAACGTATTAGGTAAGCGTCCTGCTGAACTGTTTGATGAGTTCGCGGGTAAGCATGCTGATACCCACGGTTCGGGTGACGTTAAGTACCACCAAGGTTTCTCCTCTGATTTCGAAACGCCGGGCGGCAATGTGCATTTAGCACTAGCCTTTAACCCATCGCACCTTGAAATCGTTAACCCTGTGGTCATTGGTTCGGTACGTGCCCGCCAAGACCGTCGCGGTTGTAAGGATGGCTTACAAGTCATGCCTATTACTATTCACGGTGACTCAGCCATTGCGGGTCAAGGGATAGTACAAGAGACATTCAACATGTCTCAAACCCGCGGTTTTAAAGTGGGCGGCAGTATTCGCATCGTAGTGAACAACCAAGTGGGTTTCACTACGTCTAACCATGCGGACGTGCGTTCAACTGAATATTGTACTGACATCGCTAAGATGGTTCAGGCGCCGATTTTCCACGTTAACTCTGACGATCCAGAAGCGGTTGCATTTGTATCGCAGTTAGCCGTTGACTATCGTAACGAGTTCAAACGTGATGTAGTGGTTGAATTAGTCTGTTATCGCCGTCATGGCCATAACGAAGCCGATGAGCCAAGTGCAACTCAACCGCTGATGTATGCCAAGATCAAGAAACACCCAACGCCACGTAAGATTTATGCAGACAAGTTAATCGCTGAAAACGTGATTGCTGCCGATGAGGTGACTGGTCTTATCAATAATTACCGTGACGCATTAGATCAGGGTGATTGTGTGGTGAAAGAATGGCGTCCAATGACGCTGCATTCTGTTGACTGGACACCTTATATTGGTCGTGAGTGGGACGAAGCGTTCGAATCTGCGATGTCGGCAGAACGTTTACAAAACCTTGCGGACAAATTGAGCTACGTTCCTGAAAGCCATCCATTACAATCCCGTGTTGCTAAGATCTATGGCGACCGTGTTGCTATGGCAAAAGGTGAGAAACCACTCGATTGGGGCTTTGCAGAAACTTTGGCTTATGCCTCGATTCTGGAAGACAACAAGCGCGTTCGTATCACAGGTCAAGATTCTGGCCGTGGCACTTTCTTCCATCGTCATGCTGTGTTGCACAATCAAAACGATGGCACGACTTACATGCCACTACGCAACATTGCCGATGAGCAAGGTCCGATTGATATTACTGACTCAGTGTTATCTGAAGCCTCAGTATTGGCATTTGAATACGGCTATGCGACGGCAGAACCTGGCGGCCTGACCATTTGGGAAGCCCAGTTTGGTGACTTTGCCAACTGTGCGCAAGTGGTTATTGATCAGTTCTTGTCATCGGGTGAACAAAAGTGGGGCCGTTTATGTGGTCTGACTATGTTGTTGCCCCATGGTTATGAAGGTCAAGGCCCAGAGCACTCAAGCGCCCGTTTAGAGCGTTTCTTGCAAATGTGTGCTAACCACAACATGCAAGTGTGTGTGCCTTCAACACCTGCACAGGTTTACCATATGTTGCGCCGTCAAGTGGTGCGCCCAATGCGTCGACCACTTATCGTGATGTCGCCTAAATCATTGCTGCGTCATCCATTAGCCGTGTCGAGTTTGGAAGAATTGGCCAATGGTAGTTTCCAAAATGTGATCGGTGAAATCGATACCTTGGAAGCAAGCAAAGTGGATCGCGTTGTTTTCTGTAGTGGTAAAGTTTACTTCGAACTACTGGAAAAACGTCGTAAAGAAAACATCACTAACGTAGCGTTAATTCGTGTTGAACAGTTATATCCGTTCCCACATGATGAAATGATCGTTGCTTTGGCTGATTACCAACATGTTAAAGATTTTGTTTGGTGTCAGGAAGAGCCACAGAACCAAGGTGCTTGGTACTCGAGTCAACACCATTTCTGGGCCGCGATTCCTGCAGGTGCACAGTTAACTTATGCCGGCCGTGAAGCGTCAGCTGCGCCAGCATGTGGTTACCCTGAGTTGCATACACATCAGCAAGAATCTTTAGTGAACAGTGCCCTGAAACTTACAATCACACTGTAGTAATAGACATTTTATAAAAGGATAGTTTTTCATGAGTATCGAAATCAAGGTACCTGTACTACCAGAATCTGTTGCCGATGCCACGATTGCCACTTGGCATGTGAAAGTGGGCGAGCAAGTTTCTCGTGATCAAAACCTGGTTGATATTGAAACCGATAAAGTGGTTCTTGAAGTGGTTGCGCCAGAAGATGGCCACATTGGCGAGTTTTTGTTTGAAGAAGGCGCCACTGTTCTAGGTGAACAAGTGATCGCTAAGTTCATCGCTGGTGCAGTGTCTGGCCAAGAAGTGACTAAAGCTGAAGCAGAAGCGGCAACGCCAGCAGCTGCGACAAGTGACGAATCTAACGATGCGTTAAGCCCATCAGTACGCCGTTTACTGGCCGAGCACAATGTTGATGCTAGCAAAGTAAAAGGCACGGGTGTGGGTGGTCGTATTACGAAAGAAGACGTTGAAGCTTTTGTTAAGTCTGCCCCTAAAGCAGCGGCGCCAGCAGCACCTGCTGTGGCTCCGTTAGCGGCTGGCCGTAGCGAGAAGCGCGTGCCAATGACACGTCTGCGTAAGACAATCGCTAACCGCTTGTTAGAAGCGAAAAACTCTACCGCTATGCTCACGACATTTAACGAAGTGAACATGAAGCCCATCATGGATATCCGTAAGCAATACCAAGATATCTTTGAAAAGCGCCACGGTATCCGTTTAGGCTTTATGTCTTTCTACATCAAAGCTGTGACTGAAGCACTGAAACGTTTCCCAGAAGTCAACGCGTCTATTGATGGCGATGATATCGTTTATCACAACTACTTCGACATCAGCATCGCAGTATCAACACCACGTGGTCTGGTAACACCAGTGTTACGTGACACAGATACCATGAACTTAGCTGAAATCGAAAAAGCAGTTCGTGACTTAGCCCTTAAAGGCCGTGACGGTAAGCTGACTGTGGCTGACATGACTGGCGGTAACTTCACTGTGACTAACGGTGGTGTTTTCGGTTCACTGATGTCTACACCGATCCTTAACCTGCCACAAAGTGCGATTTTAGGCATGCATGCCATTAAAGATCGCCCAATGGCAGTCAATGGTCAGGTTGAAATCCTGCCCATGATGTACCTAGCACTCTCATATGACCATCGTATTGTTGATGGCCGTGAGTCTGTTGGTTTCTTGGTTGCGATTAAAGACTTCCTAGAAGACCCAACTCGTCTGCTGCTTGATCTGTAACACAACTCGATAAGAGATTGCGCTTAAAGAAATAGCCAGACATACCCTCGTGACTGGCCCAAACGGGCCAGTTGGATTTGATTAGAAGTATACGGATAGATCATCATGAATTTGCATGAGTATCAGGCAAAATCCTTATTTGCCGAATATGGTTTACCAGTGTCAGAAGGTTTTGCATGTGATACAGCCCAAGAAGCTGTAGAAGCGGCAGGCCATATTGGCGGAAATTTATGGGTTGTTAAGTGTCAAGTGCACGCAGGCGGCCGCGGTAAAGCGGGTGGCGTTAAAGTCACTGGCGATAAAGAAGAAATCAGAGCCTTTGCCGAACACTGGTTAGGCAAAAATCTGGTGACTTATCAAACTGATGAGAAAGGTCAGCCAGTTGCTAAAATTTTAGTAGAAAGCTGTACCGACATCGCTAACGAACTGTACCTTGGTGCCGTTGTTGACCGCGCGACTCGTCGCGTTGTGTTCATGGCGTCGACTGAAGGTGGTGTTGAAATTGAGAAAGTGGCAGAAGAAACGCCAGAACTCATCCACACTGCAATCATCGATCCTTTGACTGGCCCACAAGGTTATCAAGCTCGCGATCTTGGCTTCAAGTTAGGTTTAAACCCAACGCAAATGAAGCAGTTCACTAAGATTTTTATGGGTCTGGCGACTATGTTCGTTGATCATGATTTCGCACTATTAGAAATCAACCCACTGGTTATTACCACTGAAGGCAACCTACACTGCCTAGATGGTAAAATCGGTATCGACGGTAACGCACTGTTCCGTCAACCAAAAATCAAAGGCATGCACGATCCATCACAGGATGACGCGCGTGAAGCTCACGCGGCTAAGTTCGAACTGAACTACGTAGCATTAGACGGTAACGTTGGCTGTATGGTGAACGGTGCTGGTCTGGCTATGGGTACTATGGATATCGTTAACTTGCACGGTGGCAAGCCAGCGAACTTCCTAGACGTAGGCGGCGGCGCGACTAAAGAACGTGTAGCAGAAGCGTTTAAAATCATTCTGTCTGACAGCAATGTGAAAGCGGTTCTGGTTAACATTTTCGGCGGTATCGTACGTTGTGACATGATCGCAGAAGGTATTATCGGCGCTGTTAAAGAAGTGGGCGTTAAAGTACCTGTTGTGGTTCGTTTAGAAGGTACTAACGCTGAACTTGGCCGTGAAGTATTAGCTAAATCAGGTCTTGATATCATTGCAGCTACCAGTCTGACTGACGCGGCTGAGCAAGTAGTTAAAGCTGCGGAGGGCAAATAATGTCTGTCTTAATCAATAAAGATACCAAGGTAATTTGCCAAGGTTTCACTGGCGGTCAAGGTACATTCCACTCACAACAAGCTATCGATTACGGTACGCAAATGGTGGGTGGTGTGTCTCCTGGTAAAGGTGGCCAAACTCACTTAGGTCTGCCAGTGTTTAACACGGTAAAAGACGCTGTTGCTGCAACTGGCGCAACGGCAACTGTGATCTATGTACCGGCACCATTTTGTAAAGACGCCATCCTTGAAGCTATCGACGGTGGCATCGAGCTTATCGTTTGTATCACTGAAGGCATTCCTACACTGGACATGCTGCAAGTTAAAGTGAAGCTTGAAGAAACTGGCGTTCGCATGATTGGCCCTAACTGCCCAGGTGTTATCACCCCAGGTGAATGTAAGATCGGCATCATGCCAGGTCACATCCACTTAAAAGGCAAAGTGGGTATCGTTTCACGTTCAGGTACTCTGACCTATGAAGCGGTTAAGCAAACGACTGATGAAGGTTTCGGCCAATCTACTTGCGTAGGTATCGGTGGTGACCCAATCCCAGGTACTAACTTCATCGACGTATTGGAAATGTTCCAAAACGATCCACAGACTGAAGCGATTGTAATGATCGGTGAAATCGGTGGTAACGCTGAAGAAGATGCGGCTGCTTACATCAAAGCACACGTAACTAAGCCTGTTGTGTCTTACATTGCTGGTGTAACTGCACCTGCTGGTAAGCGTATGGGCCACGCTGGCGCGATCATCGCTGGCGGTAAAGGTACTGCAGAAGACAAATTTGCTGCATTAGAAGCAGCTGGCGTGACAACTGTCCGCTCGCTAGCTGATATCGGCAAAGCGCTGCGTACTCGTACTGGTTGGTAAGCTAAACCGTTCGATACTAAAAGGCGCCTAAGGCGCCTTTTTTATTGGCTGTATAAGACAGGAATGGGATTGAGCTAACACCATGAAGACTAGATATTTTTTCTTCTACGGGTTAGATTGATGCTTCTCTACTCAGCAGTCGCCTGCGCCATGGGCGAGCATAGCGTGATGAGAGCCATTAACCATGAGCTAAGTGCTTATGGCTTCAGTGCTGTTTCTGCAAAATATCTTGAATTCAAATTTTTATCACACGGTTGCAGCCTATCGCTGCGAGCGTATTTGTATTATGGGGCTTACTGCATTGGGGGAGGGTAAGCCACTGAGTCGATGTTAGCCTGAGTCACGGCTTGAACATCACGTTTCTTTACGAGGGAAAGACTGTGAAAACACCTAAAATCATTATTTCGGAAATCGATTTAGAAAGACTAGAGCGATTATTGGAGTCACTGCCGGCAAATGCGTTTCCGGGCAAAGCGGCATTGGAGGCTGAATTAGACAGGGCCGATATCGTGCCTGCATCTCAGATGCCAGCAAATGTGGTGACCATGAATTCGGAAGTGAAGTTTAGCGTTTCATCCAGTAATGAAACCTTCTGTTTACGGTTAGTGTATCCAAAAGACATCAATGGCGCGGGCACGATTTCTATTTTGGCGCCGGTGGGGAGTGCATTATTAGGGTTGTCTCAAGGCGATGAGATTGAATGGCCAGGCCCTGGTGGTTCCATGGTAAAAGTGCGAATTGAAGAAATCCTGTATCAGCCTGAGCGCAGTGGTGATTACCACCGTTAAGCTTAAGGTTCTGGCGTAGTGTCGTTGACGTTACGCCAATAGTAACCATTTATCGATAGGCTGATGTATTAAGCGATCCATTTTTGAAGGAGTAAAGATGATAACCCAAACTGAACGATTAATTATTCGGCCATTTACTGAGCAAGATTGTGAAGCCCTGTATTTGATGAACAGTAATCCGGCGATGCTGAAATACATTCCCACTGCTGCTTTTACGTCTCGTGAGCAGGCGGTTGAGTTATTTCATCAGGTGATCCAAGCCGATTATCAGCAACATGGTTTTGGTCGCTGGGCGGTAGAGCATAAAGCCGATAAACGTGTGATCGGTTTTTGTGGCCCGAAATTCATTGCAGAATTTAATGAAGTCGAACTGGGTTATCGTTATTTCCCTGAGTATTGGGGCACAGGGATTGGCACTGAGGCCGCATCTGCTGCATTAGCCGAATTTAAGCGTTTTGGCATAGAGCAGACAATCGCACTTATCTTAGAAGGGAATCTCGGTTCAGAAGGCGTGGCTAAGCGAGTGGGGATGCACTGGCGCGAGCAAAATGAGTTTATGGGCCATAAAGTGAATATTTACGCCAAGCTATTATAACGATTTGCCGATTAACATCATCCAATAAAAAAACCAGCCTAAAGCTGGTTTTTTGTGTCTCTGCGATGGAAGCTGAAGTCGACTAAGCGTCGTTATGCTCACAGGTATCATTGGTGCAAGTGCCGTACAAATATAAGCTGTGATTCGTCAGCTTAATGTTGTGTTTCATGGCAATTTCATCTTGACGACGTTCGATAACTTCATCTGAAAACTCAATCACTTTGCCACATGACAGGCAAACTAAGTGATCATGGTGATGCTGAGTTGAGAGTTCGAAAACAGCTTTACCGCTTTCAAAATGGTGACGACTGACAATGCCAGCATCATCAAATTGGTTTAACACACGGTAGACGGTGGCTAGACCAATTTCTTCACCCAAATCCAGCAGCTTCTTGTACAAATCTTCTGCACTGATATGTTGGTTTTCAGGTCCTTGCATCAGTTCTAGGATCTTGACTCGTGGCAGGGTAATTTTCAAACCCGCTTTTTTTAGCGCTTGATTTCCATCTGTCATTGCTAATCTCTTGATTGCAGAACCAATAGGTTCATCCGTGGATAGTGTTTGCCATTATAGGGGCTCAGGTTGAAAACTTAAACCTTTGTTCTGGCTTTATAGCGCGATATGCAGATAAATTGTGTCAATAGGCGTTAAATCACAATATTTTGCGGCAATTCAAGCATAGTTTTTGTATGGTTATACCAAGGAATAATATTCACGGCTGCCAAAGTCAGTAAGAATAATTCAAATAAATAAAATAATAAGGAATCGGCATGTACCAGCAAATTGTGGTGTTAACCGGCGCGGGGATCTCTGCGGAATCGGGATTACGCACCTTTCGCGATCAAGATGGTTTGTGGGAAGAACATCATATTGAAGACGTTGCCACACCTGAAGGGTATGAACGTGATGCTGAACTTGTGGAACGCTTTTACAATAGTCGTTGGCAGCAATTGCATAGTGGTACGGTTGAGCCCAATGCCGCGCACCTTGCCTTGGCAAAGTTAGAGGCAGAATTTCAAGGTCAGTTATTGGTCGTGACCCAAAATATTGATGATCTGCATGAGCGTGCGGGTTCACGTCGATTGCTGCACATGCATGGCGAGCTATCCAAAGGTCGCTGCCCGCGCTCACGTCAGACCTTTATTCTGCGTGAGCCTTTTGGTGCCGATAACTGTTGTACCTGCTGTATTCCTGCCCAGCGTTTGCGCCCCCATGTGGTGTGGTTCGGTGAAATGCCCTTAGGAATGGATCGAATTCACGATGCGCTCGATAACTGCGACTTGTTTATTGCCATTGGCACCTCTGGTACTGTTTATCCTGCCGCAGGCTTTGTCGATACAGCTAATCATCACGGCGCGCAAACGGTTGAAGTGAATATGATGGCACCCGATAGACACAGTCAGTTCCAGTATCATCTGACGGGCAAAGCGGGGGAGTTAGTGCCTCAGTTGGTCGAGACTATTTTAGCGGGTAGAGTGATTGGCAGTGAGTCGAACGCATGAGTGATAAAATCGCGATTATTATGCGTGGCTTACCGGGCAGTGGTAAGTCACATTGGGTTGAAACTTATATTCTTTCCCTTGCTTTAGAAAAAGCCATTGGCGTGCGCCAACGCGGTGTCTTTTCGACCGATAGCTTTTTCTACCATCAAGATGAATACCGTTTTGATGCTAAGAGGTTGCCTGAGTATCATCAATGTAATCTGACGGGGTTTATTCAGGCACTGTCTTCAGGCGAGCCCGTGGTGATTTGCGACAACACTAATCTGTGCCGCTGGGAATACATGGCCTATGAAGCGGCGGCAAAAGCCTTAGGTTATCAAGTTAGAATTGTGCTTGTGGGCGAACCGAGTAATCCTGCCCATCAGTTGGAATGCGCCAAACGGAATCGCCATGGCGTACCTTTGGCGCAAATTCAACGAATGGCAAAGGTATTTGAGGATTTTTAATCTAAGTGGCTGAGTCATCATGAGTGTTGTGACGCTTTTGTCGCGGTAAATCTGATTAGGCCTTTGCCTTTTATTTTACCTATGGCCCGCGATGTTTTCGTCCTGTCATTTTTCGTCCTGTAACAAGGCTGTTGTACGCTGTTTCAAACCACTGCTTTTGCATACTGTTACTCGCCATTTTCCTTATCTCTTTAGCTGTGAGCTTTAAGCTTGATCCCAAAGACAGTTTATCCACTTAAGTCAGCGTATGATGGTCAATGTATAATGCGCGAACTTATGTGTGGCATTGACGAGTTAATACTCGATTGTAGTTGGCATTATATTAATTATTGCGCGCAGGCTAAGTACATCAAAGGAAGGGGCCATGCTCACTAAAATTTTACTGACAGTCTTAGTCATTGCTGGCGCTTGGTTTTTGCTGATGAAGCGCCAGCGACAAATTGTGCCTCAGGCCGCGAATATCAGCACTAAACGTTTAAATGAACCCCTGTGGCGTCGTTATTTACTCACAGGCGTGTTTGTGGTGCTCGGACTGAGTGTGCTCAGTTATAGTGTTTGGTATTGGCGCGATCAGCACAAAATAGTCACGGTAAGAATCGTGTCACCCAATGCTGACAACAATGGTGAGTATCGCGTGCGTAAGGGAGATATTTCAGATTCTAAAATGGTGACGCTCGATGGCATCCATATTCGCTTTTCGACCCAAGAACGGCTGACGATCATCGAGACCGATTAAGGCATATTTATTTTACTAAATTATCCTTCGCGCCTTTTCATTGCCAACTTATGCGGTAAACTAGCGACAATTTTTTAGCCTGCACTTAAGTGGGATCGTTAACTTAAGTTTTTTTCAGGAGGACAAATGATTACTGCTTATGTGTATGAAAATCGTCACCTTACTGTGACAGAGCTCGGCATACTGGACAGTATTCCCGCGTCGACCATTTGGTTAGATCTGTATAAACCCGATGATGCGGAGCGAGAATGGTTAAGTCATTTTTCTGTTGAAGAAGTGCCTGACGAAGAAGATATCAATGAAATTGAGGCCTCTGCACGTTTTTATCAAAACAGCGATGGCTTGCACATCAATTCGTTATTTCCCCAGCGTGTCGGCCAAGATGTGCGTGGTGTTAACGTGTCCTTCAACCTTCGGGCCAATTTTTTACTGACAATCCGTGAAGAAGACGTCGGTCTTATCCGCTTGCTACGTAACTATTTACGTCTGGGCCGGTTAGACGTGTCGACGCCGCAGGAATTATTTCTCGAATTATTTAATCTGAAAGTGGATTATCTGTCTGACTTAATCGAAGATGTTTACACAGTTCTCGAAAATGTCGGTGAGCAAGTGTTTGATAACGATGAGCTTGACGATGTATTTAAGCTCATCACTCTGCAAGAAGACTCCAATGGTAAAATCCGTTTGAGTTTGCTCGATACCCAGCGTTCACTGCGTTATATGCAGCGTTACTATCGTGGTCAGCTATCCGATGAGCACTTGAAGGATTTGCGGGAAATGTTATCGGATATCGAGTCGCTGATGCCCCACAGTCAATTTATTTTCGATAAATTAAACTTCTTGCTTGATGCGGCCATGGGTTTCAGTGGCCTGCAACAGAACAAAATCATTAAAATCTTCTCGGTTGCCGCTGTGGTGTTTCTGCCACCAACCTTGATTGCCAGTAGTTATGGGATGAACTTTACCAGTATGCCTGAGCTTGAGTGGCAATACGGTTACCCTATGGCGATTGTGATGATGTTAGCCAGTGCCGCCGGTACTTACTTCTTCTTTAAACGTAAACATTGGTTATAAGTTAGCCGCTAGACGCGTTGGTTTTGTCGAATAAAAAAATAAGGGTCGAATATAATATTCGACCCTTATTCTTATCACTGCGATTGTATCACTGTGATTTAATCACTTCACTTGATTTAATGAGCTTTATGCCACGACTCTAACTCTATGACTTTGATTAAATCAGTGCCGCTAGTTATGCACCAATTGTACGGCTACTTGACTCAGCCATTATTTACGACTGTCACCACCAAAGTAGTAACTCACTCGCTCGCGGGGATTCAAGTACTCGTGGACTTTTTCAGGAAGCGCCGCAGGGGGTAAGCAGCGCACTATGCTGATCCCTTCAATCTCTAAATCAACGATAGGCGCTTGATCTTTAGGCACTAACGCATCGTAAACCAATATCTTAGGGCATAGCAATTTAGTTAAGTTAACCGACATCACCATGGCATATTGACCGCTGGATAATTCCACCACACTGCCGGGAGGATAAATGCCGAGCATCTTGATCATCTTGCCAATGTATTCTTGATTGAGCTTAGTCTTGTATTGCTTGTACAAATGCCCCAGAGCGGCATAGGGCATTCTGGCTTTGCCCTGTTGGCTTGGGTAACACAGGGAATCATATTCGTTCACTACCGCAATCAGTTGCGATACTTTGTCTAACGCCTCTTCCTTTAAGCCTTTGGGATAACCACTGCCATCGAGACACTCGTGGTGATTGGTGATGGGAGCCAATGCCGCTTGGGGGAAATTATCGGCTAATTTGAGCAGTTCTATCCCAAGTAACGGATGCTGCTTGATGAAATTAAGCTCTGGCGCTGACCAAGGGGTCGATTTTTTAAGAATTTGTGGTGGGACTTTTAATTTACCCACGTCGTGGAATAGGGCACTGAGACCCACTGTTTCAATCTCACTTCTATCCCATTCGAGTTCTTTGGCGATTAACATAGAAAGAATCGCGACGTTCAAAGAATGGTAGTAAATGCTTTCATCTTGCTTAGCATCGCTCATTAAGTGCAGCACTAAGTTATCTGAGTTGAGCAGCTGCTCGACTATGGTATGGACCAAATCTTTGGCGTCATCGACTGCATTTAAGGGGCGATTACGCAGCTTAGAAATGAGGCTGCGCATCATGGCGACCGAGCGGGTAAAGTTTTGCTCGGTTTTATGAATGTCGCGGCGTAATTTCTTTTGCACTTCGATTTGTTCAGCTTTGTACTGATCCATGTCGTTTTTAAGCACATTGATCTCAGCACTTGGCGGTAGTTTGATTGGGTTGACCGCATCTGCATGTATCGGGGCGACGTCACTGCGCTCTAAATCGACAATGACATGCTCGATGCCCAGATTTTTAATCAACTCGATTTGCGCAGCTTGTTTAATATGAAAGCTACTGAATAAAAAGGGATGATCTTTCCAAGCCACGGGCAAACGCACAAAGTTGCCGACTTGAAGTTGATGGACTGAGACTTTACAGCTTTTTTTCATATTCTTGTTATCGTGAAGCCTAATGTGGGTTATTTTATCTCAATGATGCTGCTTTACAATTACTTAACTAACATGTCAGCATAGTAAGCCTAGAAAGTAGCCAATCCATTGAGGAAGTATGGACTTTATTGAAGTATACCCTAATGCGTTGCCAAACGACTTGTGTGACCGTCTCATTCTGGCATTTGAGCAACATGCTGGCGTTGTCGACGGACAAACGGGCAATGGCGTTGATCTGGAGAAGAAGGTCAGCCGCGATTTGACCTTAGATAGTTTCGCCGACCTGCAGCCCCTCAGAAACGAACTCTTAGGTTATACCTTAAAGGGCGCGGTAGATTATTTCACAAAGTATTCAATGGCGTTAATGGGCGCGGTCGCTGTGTCTGTGAGTGATGAACAAGGCCAACCTGTAACGCTAACCCCTGCTAATTTTGCAGCGCTGGGTGCGCCTAGAGCCGATGGTTTAGTCAAGTATTTGTATCGCAGTGGCAGTATTAATGTTCAAAAGTATCAGCAGAATAAAGGCGGTTATCCCCACTGGCATTCGGAGCAATTCCCGCAGAATGGCCACAATGAAGCCTTACATCGCGTCGTACTTTATATGTTTTATTTAAATGATGTGGAAGAGGGCGGTGAAACCGAATTTTATTATCAGCAGCGTAAAATTTCCCCGAAAAAAGGCACTATGGTGATAGCACCTGCGGGATTCACTCATACGCATAGGGGCAATAAACCCTTGAGTGGTGACAAATACATTGCTACCTCTTGGATCATGTTCAATCGAGCTGAGCAGTTATACGCTGTGATTGCCTGATAAAGTCCAGCATCCAGTCCAGATGCTTGTCAATATCTTTGTATTGAGCTATCCCTGTTGTTAAACAGGGATACGGATCCTGAAGAGTGCACCTTCTAAGTGGCTTTCTTCAATCTTTAAACTGCCACCGTAGCTGTGAACAATTTCATCACACACAGCTAATCCGATACCTTGTCCTGGTGACTGAGTATCTGCCCGAACGCCGCGTTGGATAATCTTTTGTCTTAGGTTTTCTTCAACACCCGGGCCATCATCCTCAACGATAAGTTCAAATTCGCCATGCGAATTAATTTGAGCTGAGACATGCACTTGACTGATACACAAGCGGAAAGCGTTTTCCATTAGGTTGCCACACAGTTCCATCAAGTCGCCCTTGTTGCCAGGGAACATTAAGGCGGGAGGAATGTTTGCTGAGAACTGCACTTGCTTGTCGCGATAAATTTTAAACAACATTTGCGCTAATTGATCGACTAAGGGCGCAATCACAGTCTGTTCTTGCTTCAGGCCTTGGCGGCCTAACATGGCGCGTTTTAATTGATATTTGACCAGCTGATCCATCTGACTGACCTGTTCCATGATCTTTTCGCTCGCCGATTGTTTACTCAAACTGGCGTCATCTGTGATGGCATGCACAGCCGCTAAGCGGGTCTTGAGACTGTGTGCTAAGTCGTTCATGGCATTTTGATAGCGCTGTTGTTGGGCGCTCGATTGTTGCAGCATTTGGTTGAGTGCTTGGGTTACCCCTTCGAGTTCAACAGGATAGCCTTCTGAAAGTGATTTACTCTTACCTTGGTTAATCGATTGCAGTTCATTCTGCATCCGTACTAAGGGTCGCATTCCCCAATAGGCGGCGCTGACCAATAGAATTAGCGCTAAGGCTAATACCATGGCGAGTCGAATATAAGTGCGTTTACTGAACTTACTGTATTCCTGCTCGAGTTTGGCGGCATCTTTGAGGACGAGCAAATTGTAATGTACGCTAGCAATTTCCACCGCGAGCAAATAGACGAAGTAACCTCTGTCATCGGCCATAGTAAGATAATAGGGCGGAGAATCGTTGCGAATTTCGTTAAAACGCTCGCAAGTATCAAATAAGCCACGGTCTACTGCGAGGGATGAAGTCCAAACTTGTTTGAATTTTTCATCACAACTCGCAATCACATAGCGTTCTTGCTTATTATTTTCCTCTAGCCACGCACTGGTATCTGGGATGAGATCGTGCTCCCGTAATTCGGCGGCGACTTGGGGAATTTCGGCAATGAGTTGTGCGGTTTCTTCGTTATAACTATTCTGCGCATGCAGGATATTGACCATCCATGCGAGCCCAAAACCCACTAAGGCAATAATCGATAGTGAGGTGAGAAACATCCGCGTCAGCAGACGTTTCTTAAATTTTAATCTTAATTGCATGGCAGGTTAAATTTATATCCTTGGCCGCGAATGGTGACGATGGGATTATCAATGCCATCGCGGGTCAGTTTTTTGCGCAGGCGGCTGACCATGACTTCAATGGTGTTTGGATCGCCTTCTTTATCGCCATATATCACATCGAGCAAACGTTGTTTGGCAACAACTTCGTGGCAATGACGCATTAAATATTCGAGGATTAAATATTCAAAGGCCGTGACTTCCATGATTTCATCACTCAAGGTGACTTGTTTGGCGGCGAGATCGAGCTTCAATTCCCCACTGCAAATTACCGGCTTAACAAATCCTGCACTGCGGCGCACTAAGGCATCTAACCTAGCGACGAGTTCTTCTTTTTGAAAGGGCTTAACTAAATAGTCATCGGCTCCGGCATTTAGGCCTTCGACCTTATCCTGCCAATTGACACGTGCGGTGAGGATTAATATCGGCGCTTTAAGATCGGCTTCTCTGAGTTGTTCAATTAAGCTAATGCCATCTTGATCGGGTAATCCTAAATCGACAATTGCGACATCGATCGGGTAATTTGTGGCCTGATAGAAACCTTCTTTGGCTGTGAGCGCCACTTGAACTTGATTGCCGAGATCGCTTAATTGCACTTTTAAGTGGTGGGATAAAATAGGATCGTCTTCAACAACCAAAATTCTCATAATATACATGCCTTAATGTGGATGATCTAAGCCTTAGCAAAGCAGTCTACGCAAAATCACACTGATAACCAAATAGAGTCTTAGCATATCTTAGTCGAACTTAACCTTTGCTGACCGAGCGGAACTTGTGGTCAAAATAAGAACTTATTTATTGTCATCCCAAAACCACCGCCAGAGGCGGTGGTTTTGGGATGACAATAAAAACGCCCAACACAGAGGCTGGGCGTGATGGGTATTTAACTAAGGCTAGTTAGATTTATCTGAATGATGAACTTGCTCATCAAAACTTCTAGCAGCCTTACCCGCTTGTGTGTTGTTAAACACTTGCTCGTTAAATTCACCTTCAGATTTCGCAATAATCACTGTTGCGACACAGTCACCCGTCACGTTAACTGCGGTACGTACCATGTCGAGTAGGCGATCAACACCGATAATCAATGCAATACCTTCAACCGGTAATCCAACTTGATTCAAAACCATGGCCAGCATGATAAGTCCTACACCCGGAACGCCAGCTGTACCAATGGATGCCAATGTTGCTGTCACAACAACAGCGGCATAATCGGTGAGCGAGAGTTCAATGCCAAAAACCTGGGCGATAAATACAGTGGCCACGCCTTGCATAATTGCAGTGCCATCCATGTTAATGGTCGCACCTAAGGGGAGCGTGAAGGCAGCAATCTTATTATCGACCCCTAATCTATGCTCAGAGGCTTCTATGGTAATAGGTAAAGTGGCATTTGAACTTGCTGTTGAGAAGGCAAACAATTGCACATCGCGCATTTTACGAATAAATATTAATGGATTGAGGCCTGAGAAGAGTTTTAGAAGTGTCGGATAAACAATAAACGCATGGACCAGTAATACACCGAGAACTACGAAGAAATATTTAACTACGCTACCAAAGGTCTCTAAACCAAGCGTTAATGCTAGTTTTGCCATCAGCGCAAACACACCATAAGGTGCCAATTGCATAATCAGTGTCACGACGCGCATGATGACTTCATTTAAATCTTCAAACAAAGCCGCAACTCGTTTACCTCGTTCACCAATATGGGCAATAGCAAAGCCAAAAATAACCGCAAAAATAATGATTTGCAGCATATTGCCTTCACTCAATGCCTGCATCGGATTGGTGGGGACTATATTGATAATCACGCTTGAAAGACTGGGCGCTTCTTTGGCAATGTATTCCATTTTTTCTGAAGCGAGTGAAGCGTTCCCTGGATGTATAAGTACGGCACTGACAATCGCAACTACGAGAGCAATTGCGGTGGTGAATAAATAGAAAGCAAGGGTTTTGCCCCCTAAACGGCCTAATTTTGAAGGCTCACTCAGTGAGCAAGTGCCACAAACTAATGAAATAAAGACTAAAGGAACAACTAACATTTTTAAGCTGGAGATGAAAATGGTACCGATAACATGTAAAAAACCTTCGGTAATATAGTCTTTTACGATATCGCTTTCTGGAAAGGCATTGCGGAGTATGAGACCTAAGACAATACCTGTTCCCATACCGATCAGAATTTTACTTGTAAGGCCGAGTTTATTTTTTATCGAAATTGCCATGGGGAGTCCTGTGTGTTTTTTATACATTCTATTTTTTGGCGCTCACAAGACTAGCAAGAAAACGGCGAAGATGAAATGACAAATAGCGTTAAAGTATTTGTGTTATTTGTGAAATAAAATAAGGTTGTAGCGAGTAAAATTGGTGAAAATTGTGTAATGTTAGCCTATAAGTAATAAGCGTCTAGCTTAAGTATCATCATCAGAGTAACAGGGAGCCTGACAATGAAGTCAGCGTATAAGGTTTTTCTCGCAGGATTGTGTTCACTTTTTTTAATTGCATGTGGTGGTGGAGGCAGTATCTCCGATGATGGAGGGACAACGCCTACACCGGGTGTTGTTACTGTCACTCTCAGTATTTCTAATAGCGATAGTGTTTCTGTCGCTACCCCTGCGGAAGTAAAAGCAACGGTTGTGGATTCTAAGACTGGACCTCTAGCAGGTGTAGTTGTTTCATTTAAATTAGATAACGACGCTTTAGGCTCATTTACTCCCTCAACTGGGACGCAATTAACGGACTCATCTGGCGTTGCAACGGTTAAGCTAGATACTGCAATTTTAGCTGGTGCTGGAAATGTAACGGCGAGTGTTGCGAGTGGGGCCTCCGTAACCAAGGGTTTTTATTCAAAAGGTGATGGTGTAGTTCAGCCTGGAACGGGCAATAAACTTAAACTATCATTACAAAATGCCCAAGGACAAACTATAACAAAAATTAGTTCTGCGGTACCTGGTACCGTTAGTGCCATATATACTAATGGTTTAGATGAACCATTAGTTGGGAAGGTGATAACTTTCACTTCAAACTTAGGTAAATTTTCACCGCTATCAGGCACTGCACTTACCAATGCTCAAGGACTTGCTAAAATAGAAATTACAGCTGGTTCAGTTGCTGGAGCTGGTAATATTATTGCTAAAGTTGATGAAAATACTGAATCGCTTGGATTTGAGACATCGGGTGATGAAGTTGTTATTAAGCCAATTGATGCGTATAGCATTGCGCTAACAATTTCTGATTCACAGGGCCAAGAGTTAAGAAATATCAGCCATGTTGTTCCAGGAACTGTAATTGCGACTTTATTGAAAGACGGTATTCCGACAAGCTATCAAACAGTCGTATTCAATTTGACTGGACAAGGTACATTAAATCCTTCTTCAGGAACGGCATTAACAGACCTAAATGGTCATGCATCTGTAACGTTAATTACTGGAACAAATGCTGGTGCTGGAACGGTTACAGCTAGCTTCTCCCTTGATAATGAAACAATAACGGATAGCTTTAACTTTGAAGTCGCTGGCGATGCACCTGGTGGAAATGGCGAGGCTAATTCCTTATCAATTCAATTGACAAATAGCCAGACGGGATTACCAACTACTAATGTCAGTGCGGCACAACCGAGCAAAGTAACAGTTACTTTAGTTGATAAAGATACCACTCCATTAGTTGGTAAAGTAGTGAGCTTTAGTAGTTCCTTGGGTAACTTCCTTCCAACGAAAGGAACTGCTTTAACAGATTCAATTGGCCGAGCTTCTATTACCTTAACTGCTGGTAGTGTTGAAGGTGCAGGTGAAGTCACTGCAAGTTATGGTACTGCGAAGGCTATTGTCGGTTTTGTAACCGCTGGTGATGATATAGACCCTATAGAAGCAAGCCCAGAAATCAGTTTTGATATATATGATTGTAATGGTGTGGTTGCATGGGATAAGGCACTAAAGAACTTTGAAGTTTGTAAGATAACAGACAATATTACAAACGATAAACCCGGTATTATTGGTGTTAAAGTTACGCGTTCTGGTAGTACGCAAGCTCTACAGCAAGTACTTGTTACTGCCGCAACAACCTTAGGAGCTATTAGCCCTAATTCGGGGACCGCCATCACGAATGCTGATGGTAAAGCTATTCTTGATTTGTACGCAAATGGTAACGTAGGGGCTGGCGAAGTCTCTTTAAAAGTGAAAGATGCTACCTCAACTAAAGCGTTTGAAATTGGTAGAGTAAATATTAGCCTCGATATAAAAACAAGTGTAGGCAATAACTCTTTACCAGCAGGTGGGTCTACCATTGTCGAAGTTACGGTTTTCAATCCTGATGGTTCATTATCGACAGGTCAACCTTTCACTCTAGAATTTTCATCAGAATGTGTTGCTGCTGGTAAAGCTGTCATTGATTCGCCTATAGTCACTAATGCTGGTAAAGGTTATTCGACTTATCGTTCAACAGGATGTAGTGGATTAGATACAATATCTGTTTCAGCTGTTACTGGTGGCGGCTCAGTGTCTAAGACAACTCAAATTACAGTTGATACAGTAAAAGTTGGAGCTATTGAGTTTATTTCTGCAACACCTAATCAGTTGGCACTGAGTGGCACTGGTGGAATTGCAGGAGTAGGCGCACGTAGTGAGACGTCTGTTGTTCAATTCAAGTTATTAAATGAAATTGGTCAACCTGCTAGCCAGCAAAGATTTTGTTTTGAATTGAGTACCGAAGTAGGAGGTATGACGTTATCACCATCACCTCTTGCTGAGGATTATTTGGCATGTAGCAATATGCCTCAACCTGGAGATGCTGAGTACCCTTCAGACCTGAGTTTACCTAATAAATATGCAGTGGCTTACACGGATGCATTTGGTCAAGTTTCTGTTACGGTAAAAGCTGGTGATATTCCTACACCTGTAAAAGTATTTGCTTTATGGTCTGGTAGTACTGGCAACGGTCATGATGCAACTATTTCTAATATTTCAGATGAGTTAGTTGTATCTACAGGACTTGCTGATAATGATAGTTTCTCTTTATCTGCAACTATTCTTAATCCTGAAGGATGGGATCACGACAATGAGCAATCAATAATTAATGTTTTAGCTGCAGATCATTTTAACAACCTTGTTCCTTCTGGTACTCGAATCAGTTTTAGAACGGAGGGAGGTGGTATTGATAGTTCATGTGTTACTGGCTCCAAGGATAATGGTGCAGGTATATTAATTCCTAATGGCGGTTGCTCTGTGACTTGGCGAAGTCAAGATTCACGTCCTTTCAAAGGGACTACAGTGATTTGCCCTAATGGTGGGTTTAATGGAATTATCACTCCCCCATGTACAGGTAATAGTTATGCTCGCTATCTTGACGGTACTAATTCAGTTATTGCAGAACCACGTCCGGGTAGAACGACAATTACGGCTTACGCGATTGGAGAAGAGAGTTTTGTTGATTTAAATGGAAATGGGTTATTTGATGAAGGTGAAGATTTTAGTGATTTATCTGAAGCGTTCACAGATCATAACGAAGATGGTAAATATCGAGGTTCACCATTACCTGCAGGTGCGGTTAAAGAAGAATTTGTTGATTATAATGTAAGCGGTTCTTTTGATGTTGCAGATGGTAAGTATACTGGTTTACTTTGTGCGCAAGGCTCTGAGGCAAAATGTACTGATACTGGGAGTGATAATTTTAAAGCTCAGTTGAATGTATTTAGAAATCTTCCATTAGTCATGTCTGGCAGTACTCCCTTCATGAGACTGGTGAATATAGATGCAGTAACTGGAAGTATTACCCCTGTGCAACCGATTGATTTAACTGTCGATGCACCACAAACTGTTTATTTATTCCTTTCAGATATAAATAATAATACGCTTCCATTTGGAACCACGATAACAGGGACTGCAGATAATGGTGTATTAAGTTCAGTAACCTCAACTTATACAATAGGAAATAATACCTCTAATAAACCATTGCTATATCCTTTTACTATTGGTTTAGAAACCTCTCCAAACAAGAAAACAATTGGACAATTAACTATTACGGTTAAAACCCCTTTGGGTGAACCATTAGCTGTGTCTGTAAACGTGATAGATGCTGGTTGATGATTTATTTTGGTTAGTACAGAGAAAACGCCCGACTATCATTCGGGCGTTTTTCTTCGTAATGTTTGCTTAGTGTGAAATATAAATTGCCAGCGTTATTCTAACGCTGGAACTGATAAACGCTACCTAGTTTCATGATTTGCGTGAGCTCATCTAATGCAGTGCGTGATTCGATGATTAGCTGAGGGTCAGCAAGATCTAGGGTGGTTAATCTGTCACGGTAATGTTTGTCTACCCAAAGGTTTAAACGCGCAAATAAGGCATCATTCATTAATGTGTGTTGATTTACTGCCGCGACTTCCATCTCATTCATCGCAACACGTAAACGCAGGCAGGCGGGACCGCCGCCGTTTTGCATACTTTGTTTTACGTCGAAGTAAAGCACTTGCTTAATGGGGGTGTTTAGTGTCAGTAGTTCATTCAAATAGGCAAATACGGCGGGATTTTCTTGGCAATCAGTTGGGGCAACAATGACCATTTCACCAGAGGGAAGCGTAATAATCTGGGTATTGAATAAATAGCTTTTGACTGCGTCGTTAATCGCCACTTTGGCGGTGGGCACTTCAATGAAATACAGTTCGGTATCGAGCTTACGTTTAATTTCATCAATTTTATGTTGGGTATTTAAGAAGGCTTGTTCATGATAGAACAGCACATTCTGGTTACCGACTGCGATAACATCGTTATGGAATACGCCTTGATCAATGACATCAGGATTCTGCTGGATGAAGACGCAATTATCCTCTTCCAGCTGATGTAAGCGTGCCACTGCCATCGATGCCTCTAAGGTTTGTCTTGCTGGATACTTTTGCGGTTTAGGGGCATTGGGATTGGTGGCTTCTTGTCCATAAACGAACAATTCTACACCGGCATGGCCGTACTCGATACATAGCCTAGTGTGGTTCGCCGCACCTTCATCACCGAAGCTATTATGCTCAGGTAAGTGACTATGGTGATGAAAATAGTGGGGATCACTGAAAGTTGCTGTTAATATGCGCCCCGTTGTGAGGGGCTCGATGCTGCGATGCAGTTTATCGACTAAATTTGCTGGGGTGAAATGCAGTTTGCCGTCACGCGTATCTGCACTTGGTGAGACAGTTGCGGCATTGGCAGTCCACATACTGGATGCACTGCAGCAGGCATTAAGCAGCATAGGCGCTTCTTTCGCTGCCTGTTTTAATACATTGGCGTCAGAGCCGGAAAATCCAATTCGGCGCAATGTGTAGAGGTCTGGACGCTCCTGAGGGGCTAACATGCCTTGAACCATGCCCATATCGGCAAGTGCTTTGGCTTTTTGGAGTCCTTGTTTCGCAGCAGCTTTGGGGTTGGAAACTAAGGCGGCATTGCTGAGAGAGGCGACATTGCCAAAAGACAACCCTGCGTAATTGTGTGTTGGTCCAACGAGTCCATCAAAATTCGCTTCAAAGTGCTTCATTGCTTATCCTTGTGATAGGGAAAGTTATTATTTGTTCATATGGTCCCTGAGGGAACCCAGTATACTGAAGCTTTTCGAGTGCACAAGCGGACGGTTTTGTGCTCAAAGCGACTTTTTCACGATAAATGCATAACTATTTCTTGCTTGCTGGCAAATAATGAAATATTAGTTTTTAATTACGCATATTATATTTTTACATTTTTTCAACTTTGATTAAAAAGTGACTCGCTGGTACATATAAAAGAGGGATTAACTTGAAACTATCAGTACAACCCTCTATATATGGTGCCAATTTCCACCTTCTTGAGATTTTTTGGCGCAAATTAAACTATGGGTAAATCGCTAGTTATTGTCGAATCACCGGCCAAAGCTAAGACTATTAATAAATATCTTGGCAAAGAATTCATCGTTAAATCGAGCGTAGGTCACATCCGTGATCTGCCGACATCATCGACTTCAGAAGGCAATGAAAAGGTTAAATCCGCTGCCGAAGTTAAGAAAATGTCGCCAGAAGAAAAAGCTCAATATAAAAAGGTGAAAGATCAGCAAGCGCTGGTGTCTCGCATGGGCGTAAACCCTGAAAAGGGCTGGGCGGCTAAGTATCAAATTTTGCCGGGTAAAGAAAAGGTCGTTAAAGAGTTACAGGCACTTGCCGATTCTGCCGACCAAATCTATCTCGCAACCGACTTAGACCGTGAGGGAGAAGCTATCGCCTGGCATTTGCAAGAGGTGATTGGCGGTGATCCTTCACGGTATCAACGTGTGGTTTTCAACGAAATTACTAAGTCTGCGATTCAAGACGCTTTTAGCAAGCCGTCGACACTCGACACTAACATGGTTAATGCCCAGCAAGCTCGTCGCTTCTTAGACAGAGTTGTCGGTTTTATGGTGTCGCCACTGCTGTGGAAAAAAGTCGCTCGCGGTTTATCCGCTGGACGAGTGCAGTCGGTTGCCGTTCGCTTAGTGGTTGAACGTGAAAGCGAAATTAAAGCCTTTGTGCCTGAAGAGTTCTGGGATGTACATGCAGAGCTCAATACGCCCGCTCAAGAAGCCTTGCGGATGGAAGTGGTTAAGCATTTAGATGCTGCCTTTAATCCTATCAATGAACAGCAAGCTATGGCGGCGGTTCAAGCGTTATCGGCGGTGAGTTTTACCGTGCTGGCCCGCGAAGACAAAGCGACCCAAAGCAAACCTTCTGCGCCCTTTATTACGTCGACATTACAACAGGCGGCGAGTACGCGCTTAGGTTTCGGTGTGAAGAAGACCATGATGATGGCTCAGCGACTTTATGAAGCAGGTCATATCACTTATATGCGTACCGACTCGACCAATTTGAGTCAAGAAGCCGTTGAAAACTTGCGTGATATGATTGCCAAAGAATTTGGTGATAAATATCTACCCGCAGAACCCATTCGTTATGGTTCTAAGGAAGGCGCACAAGAGGCTCACGAAGCGATTCGTCCGTCGAACGTCCATGTCCAAGCGGCGACCTTATCGGACATGGAGCGTGATGCTCAGCGCTTATATGAGCTGATTTGGCGACAGTTTGTTTCGTGTCAGATGACGCCTGCACAATATGATGCCACTAAGTTGACCGTCAAAGCGGGTGACTATGAGCTCAAGGCAACGGGACGTACTTTACGTTTTGATGGTTGGACTCGCGTGCAAACAGCACTCAAGAAGAAAAACGAAGAAGACAATACGTTGCCATTTGTGGCGCAAGGCGATGTATTAGCATTGAAAGAGTTGCAGCCTAAGCAACACTTTACTAAGCCGCCAGCGCGATACAGCGAAGCCTCTTTGGTTAAAGAATTAGAGAAACGTGGCATTGGCCGTCCATCGACCTACGCAACCATCATTTCAACGATTCAAGATCGAGGTTATGTAAAAGTTGAGAATCGTCGTTTCTATGCCGAAAAAATGGGTGAAATTGTCAGCGAGCGATTAGTCAGCAGTTTTGCTGATTTGATGAGCTATGACTTTACCGCCAGCATGGAGCAAACATTAGATGATGTGGCTCGCGGCGAGTTAGACTGGAAAAAAGTGCTCGATGGTTTCTATGCTGACTTTACTAAGCAATTAGAAAAAGCGGAGCTCGATCCCGAAGAAGGTGGTATGCGTCTGAACCAAATGGTGATGACGGATATCAAGTGCCCAACCTGCGGCCGTGCTATGGGGATACGCACGGGAACAACTGGGGTTTTCCTGGGTTGTTCTGGTTATGAATTACCGCCTAAAGAGCGTTGTAAGACAACGATGAACCTCACACCTGGCGTTGAGGCGATCAGTGAAAACAGTGAAGATGCTGAGACTGATGCGCTGCGTGCTAAGCATCGCTGTGGTATTTGCGGTACCGCAATGGACAGTTACCTCATTGATGAGAAGCGTAAGCTACACGTCTGTGGTAACAACCCGATTTGTGAAGGCTATGAAGTCGAAGAAGGCCAATTCAAGATCAAAGGCTATGAAGGTCCGCTGATTGAGTGTGATCGCTGTGGCCACGACATGGAACTGAAAAACGGCCGTTTTGGTAAGTATTTTGGTTGTACTAATAGCGAATGTAAAAATACCCGTAAATTACTGAAGAACGGTGAGGCTGCACCACCAAAAGAAGATCCTATCTATTTGCCTGATCTGAAATGCAGCAAATCGGATGCCCATTTCGTATTACGTGATGGTGCAGCAGGGATCTTCTTAGCGGCCAGTACTTTCCCTAAATCACGGGAAACCCGTGCACCTCTGGTTGAAGAGCTAGTTCAATACCGCGAGCTGCTGTGGCCTAAGTATCAATATTTAGCCGATGCGCCCGTCACTGATGACGAAGGCAATAAAGCAGCGGTGAAGTTTAGCCGTAAGACGAAAGAGCAATACGTTGCGACTGAAGTCGACGGTAAAGCCACTGGTTGGTCAGCGCATTACGTTAATGGCAAGTGGGTAAGTGAGACCACCAAGAAAGCCAAGAAAAGCGCATAGCGGCGGATTAAGCTAGCTTAACGCCAAGAATAACAAAAAAGCCAAGTCAATTATGACTTGGCTTTTTTGTTTCGATTGTCTTTAGAGACTGATTTGTTGCGGCAGATAATGAGCCAAAAATGTTGCTCGCTTTACTCGCACTCACTCACCACGCCTAATAACGCTGAAGAACGAGTGTAAGACGTGCCGCTAATTTAACTTAAAGGTAAGCACACAGTAACTGATCACCATTTCTTTTTCGGTTGAAACAGCATGTCGATATCATCTTCTTCATTTTTAGGTCTTGGTGCACTGGGTTCAGATTGTTTTTGCGCGCCCATAATCTCATCAAGCAATTGTTTAGCCTCATCCACTTTACGACCAATGAAAGGGTCATTAGGCGTTTGTGCCTTAATCGCGTGCAATGTCGATAGTGCTTTAGTCACCATTTGTTTTGATGAACCATACTGCTTCATAAAACTGGCCGCTCTGGCTCGGGAAAGCATGGAGTCAACATTGATCCTGAGCTGTAAACTGTCAATACGACTTTCTTCCTGAGCAAAAATGCTTGGGTCGACTTTCCCTTTATTATGTTCGGCTCTGAGTATCGCCTTGAGCTTTTTCAAGGTTTGCACTAGCGCTAAAATTTGTTTGTCGTTATCGGGTAATCTGAAATTCTCAATCGGTGGTGATTGAGGCTGGCCAGTCTGTAAGGTTGTTATTTGATTGTTGATATCGGCTAGGCGGCGCTGGTAATCAGACTGTTGCTGGCTATTACTAATAGCTGTCGCAGCCTGCAAGGCATCTTGCACGCGACGGTACAAAACCAACACAATATTCGTGCTACAAGGCATCATCCCTGTGTTTGATAACACAGCTTCGGTTTCATCGATAATTGCTCTTTGACGGGCAAATTCAATGCGCCGCTCAGCCTCTACGCGTTCTTTTTGTTGTTGTAATACGTTAATTCCGATAACAAGCAGTAAAAGCGCACCGATGAGGATCAGAACCAAGGTGAATGACATAGATGTTCCATTATTTATCCAATTGAGCTAATGCTACAATAAATCAATAAACTAGCATAGTTATCTTAGCCTAGGTTATCATTTCTGTCGTATGAATCTGCAGACTTGTGCTCTATATTCCTATTTGCTTTAAGTTTTACTATATACTATAACGATTGATTATAGCTGAGAGTGCTTTGAGGGCTCAGTTGTTAATGGCATTTTGCGTGTTTGAAACAAGGAAATAAGATGAAACTGCAACAACTCAGGTATATTGCTGAGGTCGTAAAACATAACCTCAATGTATCGGCGACAGCTGAAAACTTGTATACCTCTCAACCTGGGATCAGTAAACAAGTTCGCATGCTTGAAGATGAGTTGGGGATCCAAATATTTGGTCGTAGCGGTAAGCACTTAACCCATGTCACACCTGCGGGTTTGCAAGTGATCAGCATTGCCAATGATATATTGGGTAAAGTTGAGAGCATTAAGAAAGTTTCTGAGGAATATACTAAGCCCGATCAAGGCGAGTTGAATATTTCCACAACAGACACTCAGGCGCGCTATGCATTGCCGACGATCATTCGCCAGTTTATAGATCGTTACCCTAAAGTGAATTTACACATGCACCAAGGGACGCCGGCGCAGATCAGCGAACAGGCAGCGCGTGGTGATGCGGATTTCGCCATTGCGACCGAAGCAATGCATTTGTATTCCGACTTGATTATGCTGCCATGTTATCATTGGAATCGTTCAATCGTGGTGCCTAAAGATCATCCCCTTGCGACTCGTAGTTTAAATAATCCGATTAGCATCGAAGAGTTAGCGCGCTTCCCCTTAGTGACCTATGTATTCGGTTTTGACCGAGCCTCTGAAATTGAGAAAGCCTTTAATCGTGCCAATTTAGAGCCGCGTGTCGTCTTTAGTGCGACCAGCGCCGATGTTCTGAAGACCTATGTCCGTTTGGGATTAGGTGTGGGCGTTATCGCCTCTATGGCGATTGACCCTAATATTGATAAAGATCTAGTGGCGATTGATGCTGGTCATTTGTTTGCCCATAGTACGACTAAAATTGGCTTCAGGAAGGGCAGCTTCTTGCGTAGTTATATGTATGATTTTATTCAGCACTTTGCGCCGCATTTAACCCGTGACGTAGTAGAGAAAGCTGTCGCCTTAAGGGATCAACAGCTTATCGATGAAATGTTTGCTGATAAAAATTTGCCAATGCGTTAATTGGCGACGAGTTGCCGACATAAAAATGCCGCTAATTTAAGCGGCATTTTTGTGAGATGAGCGATTAAGATAAATCGACTTTATCCATTTCAAGTTGAGCAAGTGCTATAACAGCTTGGGTACGGTTGCGAACGCCCAGTTTTCTAAAAATGGCAGTCGCGTGCGCCTTGATGGTCGCTTCTGAAACGCCAAGATCGTAGGCAATTTGCTTATTTAACAAACCCTCGGCAAACATCTGCAGCACTTTATATTGCTGCGGCGTGAGATCGGATAATTTACTGGCCATTTTATCAACGGCATCGTCATCGATATCAATAATCTCAGTGCCTTTAGGTAACCAAATATCCCCGAATAACACTGCACTTAGCGCCTCTTTGAGGGTTTCCATCGAGGCCGATTTAGGGATAAAACCACTGCTGCCATAATGAATTGCACGGCTAATGGTATTGATATCCTCGTGGGCTGATATCACTACAACGGGTAGTTCGGGATAATGTGAGCGAAGATGGATAAGGGTGGAGTAGCCGTGTGATCCTGGCATCTGCAGATCCAACAGTACAAGATCGTAGTCGACACTACGGACATCCAATACAGATTGCAGTGCGTCAGCACTGTCGGCTTCAAACCATTGTGCATGTTCAAACGCTGTGGTCAGCGCTTGACGTAGTGCATTTCTGAACAATGGGTGATCGTCTGCGATAATAATATTTAAGTTTTCTAGCTTCATGGCTTTTATGATTATGTTCGGTGCGCGTGAAGATTGAACTCAATGTAACAGAAAAGTAATCAAGGATCCTATTGCTTTATTCATGAATTAGGACAAAATTTTGATATGTTTCTGGTTGTTAGACTTTGGTCGGTGTTATAAAAAACATATTTAAATTGCAAAGTCGCGATGAAAAGCCCGAGATGACGGGCGGTTTAGTGTCTTTCAATCGCCTAAAAACTATTCGTATGTCCACACTTGAGTGGGATTTCGTTGTTCGTCAACTGCGACAAAGGTGAACACACCACGTATGGCATGCTCTCGATGGTCTTGATACATGTCTTCGACATAGATGTTCACTTCAACTTTCAATGAAGTGTTACCGACATGGATCACTCGCGCGATCAGTTCGGCTAATGTGCCTGCGGGGATCGGTTTTTTAAAATCGATTCTATCGGAACTCACAGTTACTAAGGTTTTACGGCAAAAACGAGTCGCAGCGATAAAGGCTGTTTCATCCATCCACGCTAAAGCTTCACCACCAAATAAGGTATTGTGATGATTAGTGATGGATGGAAATACCGCCTTGATAACCCGCGCTTCTGAGGAATCGATTCGCGTTTGAATCGCTTCTGGGAATTGTGCTTCAGGGGTTTCGGTTCGGGAGGTATTTTCGGTGTTTGGAGAAATGGGCGTAAGCGACATACAGCAACCTAAGGTAATGCAGCAAAATAAGGCAGAATTATAGAGATTTTTAATTCTTAAAGATAGAAATGCACTGGCTTTAACGCTCATTATGAATGTGGCTGAAGATTCTTAAACCGCTCTTAATAAAAAACCGATCTAAGATCGGTTTTTAATTGGAAAATGTATATCGCTTCGGACATTTTTTCGAGCGTCAGGCTTATTTCGCTAACAGTACTTTTCGCTCGCGGGAAGCGGCTGCCAGTTTACGCAGCAGGACTTCTGAGTCATCCCAATGTAAGCAGGCATCGGTGATGCTTTGGCCATAACAGAGTGGTTGGTCTGCAACGACTTTCTGGTTGCCTTCCCGTAAGAAGCTTTCAGCCATAATACCGGCGATGGCAGTGCTGCCTGCCCGCATTTGCGCCATGATTTCATCGGCGACGTTAAGCTGTTTAAGGTGGTTTTTCTCACTATTACCGTGGCTGAAATCAATCACTATACGTTGAGTGACCCCAACAGAGGCAAGTTGTTGACGTGCTTTTTCGATGTATTCGGCGTGGTAATTAGGCGTTTTGCCGCCGCGCAGAATGATATGACCAAACGGATTACCATGGGTGCGATAGACCGCCATCGCGCCATCTTTATCCGGTGAATAGAAAATATGTGGAACTTGTGCGGCGCGCACTGCATCGACGGCGATATTGATATTGCCATCGGTACCATTTTTAAAACCAACAGGACAAGACAGTGCCGAGGCCATCTCACGGTGAACTTGGCTTTCAGTGGTGCGTGCGCCAATTGCGCCCCAAGTAATGAGATCGGCGATGTACTGACCGTTCACCATATCTAAGAATTCGGTGGCGATAGGTAATTTTAATTCAGTGATTTGTTGCAGCAACTCGCGAGCAATACGTAAGCCTTTGTTTGGCTCGAAACTGCCATCAAGATCGGGATCAGAAATTAATCCTTTCCAGCCGACAATCGTGCGAGGTTTCTCAAAATAGACCCGCATTAAGATACACAAATCATCTTTCAATTCTTGATGTAACGCGGCTAAGCGTTGCGCATAATCTAATGCCGCTTTGGTATCGTGTATTGAGCATGGGCCTATGATCACCAATAGACGTTGATCTTCACCCATAATAATGGCTTCGACTTCACGACGTTGCTGAACCAGATAATCGGCCGCAACTTGAGTTAATGGGAACTCAGATGCCAGTTGCGCAGGTGAGATGACTTTTGCTAATAAGGAAGTGCGTAGTTCGTCTGTTTTTATGGTCATTCAAAATACCGAGCTTGCGTGCGGCGCTTTTCGCCAGATTGCCTCGGATTATAACGAATCGAACCGAGTTGCACAGCGCCAATTGTGTTAATTGTCGGCAACTGTGCAATGAATTTGATTTAAGTTAGATTCATTTAAGCTAAATTCACTCGGTTTTTCTGGCTGCGTTTCACTCTGCAAGCTTAGAACATGTGGCGTTCTAGGCCCGTGACATCCAAGATTTTGGTGGCAATTTCTTCCACGGAATGATTCGTTGTATCTATATAAGGAATGCGTTCACGTTTAAATAGCATTTCCACTTCTTTGACTTCTAAGCGGCACTGTTTGAGTGACGAGTAGCGGCTATTCTCCATTCGACTTTGACGGATTTCATGTAAACGCACAGGATCAATCGTTAAACCAAACAGCTTTTTCTTATTGCGTTTCAACGCTTCAGGTAACTTGAGGTTATCCATATCATCTTCAGTGAAAGGGTAGTTTGCTGCTTTTATGCCGAACTGCATTGATAAATACAGGCTAGAGGGCGTTTTGCCACAGCGTGAGACCCCAAGTAGAACTAGATCGGCTTGATCCATGTGTTTCATGGTCTGGCCGTCATCATTATCCATGGCGAAATTAATGGCATCAATTCGCGCTTCATAGCCGTGATTGGCTTTTCCATGGGTGCGATGTAGCACCGGAGAAGCTGAAACCCCTAAATGTTGTTCGAGTGGTGCCACGAAAGTATTCAAAAAATCATAATCTAAGCCTTCACTCGAATAAATAATGTCGCGAATTTCTGGTTTGACGATGGAATGGAACACTAACGGCCGCTCACCTGTTGTAATAAAACAATCATTAATTTGTCGCTTAACTTGCTCCGCTTTCGTGAGAGTTTCAACGAATGGAATTGTAAGTGACTCAAATTCTAATGGAAATTGCGAGAGAACCGCATGACCAAAAACTTCAGCTGTGATCGCTGTCCCGTCGGAGATATAGAATACTTTTGGTGCCATACTGACCTCTTGTAGTAATAAAATTACAAATAAAATTATAGATTTACGCGTGTTCGACAGGAGTGTAAAATGCCGCTGCCCTCGTGTGAAGGGGCCACTGAAATAAACTTGCGGAGATAGAACTGTGCAGCAATACGTACTCTGGTATCAAGAATTAGGCATGGGTGACGTCAACTTGGTTGGCGGTAAAAATGCTTCTCTAGGCGAGATGATCAGCAATCTGGCCAATGCCGGTGTTCAAGTACCTGGCGGATTTGCGACAACTTCCCATGCGTTCAACGAGTTCCTTGAACAAAGCGGAGTTAACCAGAAGATTTATGACATTCTAGCCACACTGGATGTAGATGATGTCAATGCGCTGGCTAAAGTAGGTGCACAGATCAGGCAGTGGGTTATCGACACCCCATTTCAACCAGCATTAGAGCAAGCCATTCGTGAAGCTTACGATAAACTTGCCGCTGAAACTAGCGAAGCGTCATTCGCGGTACGTTCTTCTGCAACAGCTGAAGATATGCCAGATGCGTCTTTTGCGGGTCAGCAAGAAACTTTCTTAAACGTTAAAGGATTTGAATCTGTACTGACGGCTATCAAGCACGTTTACGCTTCACTCTTTAACGACCGCGCGATTTCTTACCGTGTTCACCAAGGTTACGAACACCACGGTGTTGCCTTGTCTGCTGGCGTGCAACGCATGGTTCGTTCAGACAAAGCGGCTTCAGGTGTGATGTTCACTATGGACACTGAATCTGGCAATAACGATGTCGTGTTTATCACTTCATCTTTTGGTCTGGGTGAAATGGTTGTTCAAGGCGCGGTAAACCCTGATGAATTTTATGTTCATAAACCTATTTTAGCCTTAGGTCACAAGGCTGTTGTGCGCCGTAATATCGGTAGCAAGCTCATCCAAATGGTGTATTCAGATGATGCTGCTCACGGCAAACAAGTGAAAATTGAAGACGTGAGTGCTGACAAGCGTCGCCAATTCTCAATCAATGACGCTGAAGTTGAAGAATTAGCTAAGCAAGCTATGGTTATCGAAAAACATTACGGTCGTCCAATGGACATCGAATGGGCGAAAGACGGTAACGACGGCAAGCTGTATATCGTTCAAGCACGTCCAGAAACGGTTCGTAGCCGTGAAGATGTGCAATTAATTGAGCGTTATCACTTAAAGAGCCGTGGCGCTGTGATCTGTGAAGGTCGCGCTATTGGTCATAAAGTGGGTACTGGTGTAGCCAAAGTATTAACCTCAATCGCCGATATGGATCAAATCCAACCTGGCGACGTGTTAGTGACTGACATGACAGATCCAGATTGGGAACCTATCATGAAGCGCGCAAGTGCTATCGTCACAAACCGTGGCGGCCGTACCTGTCACGCGGCGATTATCGCCCGCGAATTGGGTGTGCCAGCTGTCGTAGGTTGTGGTGACGTGACTGACCGTATCAAGAATGGTCAAATCGTGACTGTGTCTTGCGCCGAAGGTGACACTGGCTTTATCTACGAAGGTAAACAAGAGTTTGAAGTGATTTCAAACCGTGTTGATTCTCTGCCTACATTGCCAATGAAAATCATGATGAACGTGGGTAACCCTGATCGTGCATTTGATTTTGCCCGTTTGCCAAACGAAGGCGTGGGTCTAGCGCGTTTAGAATTCATCATCAACCGTATGATCGGTATTCATCCAAAGGCACTGCTTGAGTTCAATCAACAAGACGCTGCGCTGCAAACTGAAATCAACGAGATGATCGCAGGTTATGAATCTCCAGTTGAGTTCTATATTGCCCGTCTGGTTGAAGGTATTGCGACTATTGGTTCAGCTTTCTATCCGAAGAAAGTGATCGTACGTATGTCAGACTTTAAGTCTAACGAATACGCAAACTTGGTTGGTGGTGACAGATACGAGCCAGAAGAAGAGAACCCAATGCTGGGCTTCCGCGGTGCGAGCCGTTATATCTCTGAATCCTTCCGTGACTGTTTTGCCCTTGAGTGTGAAGCGATCAAACGCGTTCGTAATGACATGGGGCTGAAAAACGTTGAAGTTATGATCCCATTCGTTCGCACAGTGAAAGAAGCTGAGCAAGTGGTTGGTCTGCTCAAAGAGCAAGGTTTAGAGCGTGGTAAAGACGGTTTACGTGTCATCATGATGTGTGAAGTGCCTTCAAACGCCCTGTTAGCAGACCAATTCCTTGAGCATTTCGATGGCTTCTCTATCGGCTCAAACGATTTAACTCAGCTGACACTCGGCCTTGACCGTGACTCAGGTATCATTAGCCATTTATTCGATGAGCGTGATGAAGCCGTTAAAATGCTACTCTCATTAGCCATTAAAGCGGCTAAAGCGAAGGGCGCTTACATAGGTATTTGTGGTCAAGGTCCTTCAGATCACGCTGATTTTGCCGCTTGGTTGGTAGAACAAGGCATAGATACAGTGTCATTAAACCCTGATACTGTGATTGATACTTGGTTGTATTTAGCCGAAGCGCACGGTTGATCTAGATAGTAATTTTATAAACTTGTTAAAAAAGCCGCTTTTTAGCGGCTTTTTTTTGTTTATAATGGCGCCATAACGATAATTGACAGAAGCCATCTATGCTACCCCTGCTATCACATCAACAAACATTAGAGCCAGTGTATTTGGCATACCTTGATGCACTGGAGCAAAGTGAGTATTCCGGTGATATAGACAAACGTTACAGCGCCCGTTTAGTGCAAGCCACCGACAACTCTGTATATCAATTTTTGCCTCAAGCCGTGCTTTATCCTAAAAATCAGCAGGATATTCAAATTGCATTGACGCTGGCCGCCAGCGACGCATTTCGCAGCGTGACCTTTAGTGCGCGGGGCGGTGGTACGGGCACCAACGGACAATCTCTCACCCATGGTTTGATTTTAGATGTGTCGCGTTACATGAACCGCGTGCTCGAAGTGAATGCTGAGCAAGGTTGGGTGCGAGTTGAAGCTGGTGTCGTTAAAGATGCGCTCAACGATGTATTGCGTCCCCATGGATTCTTTTTTAGTCCCGATTTATCCACCTCAAACCGCGCCACAATTGGCGGCATGATTAATACCGATGCCTCGGGTGCGGGGTCACTGGTTTATGGTAAGACCTCAGATCACGTGCTGGCGCTACGCAGTGTGTTGATTGATGGCAGTGTGCTGGATACGCATCCCCTAGATGCGGGACTACTGTGTAACCCAGATAACGTCAGTGATAATCCGCTGGGGCAGAAACTGATTTCTGCTGTGGCGGCGGTATGCCGCGAAAAGCGCACTCAGATTGAAAACCAATTTCCTAATCTCAACCGTTTCCTTACTGGCTATGACTTAAAACATGTGTGGAACGACAAGCTGACACAATTCGATTTATCTCGGATTTTAACGGGCTCAGAGGGCACGCTTGCGGTAATAACCGAAGCTAAACTCAATCTCACCCCGCTGCCGACCGAGCGCGCTATGGTGAACATTAAGTACGATTCGTTCCAATCGGCATTGCGTCATGCGCCATCCTTAGTCGCCGCGCGGGCGACTGTGGTCGAAACCGTCGATTCAAAAGTGCTGAATTTAGCCCGTGAAGATATTGTCTGGCACTCGGTATCGGATCTGATCCAAGAAGTGCCTGGTAAAGTTATTGATGGCCTCAATATGGTCGAATTTGCCGGTGACACGGTCGAAGTTGAGCAAAAGCTGGCGAGTCTTGAAGCTGTCTTGACTGAGCAGATCAGTAAAGGCGAGTGCGGCGTATTGGGTTACCAAGTGACACAAGACAAGCCAAGTATCGAAAAAATCTACGGCATGCGCAAAAAAGCCGTTGGCTTACTCGGCGCCACTAAAGGACGTCGTAAACCTATCGCTTTTGCGGAAGATACTGCGGTGCCGCCCGAAAAACTCGCCGATTATATTATGGAGTTTCGCGCAGTACTCGATGGCCATAATCTGCAATACGGTATGTTCGGTCATGTAGATGCGGGCGTGTTGCATGTACGGCCAGCACTTGATATGTGCGATGTTGAAGATGAAAAACTATTGCGGGTCATTTCCGATCAAGTCGCTGCACTGACGCTTAAATATGGCGGCCTAATGTGGGGCGAGCACGGTAAAGGCGTGCGTGGTGAATACGGTCCTGCTGTCTTTGGTGATGAACTATACGGCGTTCTACAAGATATCAAAGGCTTGTTCGACCCCGACAATCGATTAAACCCCGGCAAGCTGGTGGCGCCTAAACAGACTGGCGCCCTCTATTACGATATCGACAGTGTTAAGCGCGGTAAATTTGACCGACAAATTCCCATCGAAGTACGTGATGCGTTCCCCGATGTGATGAATTGTAACGGCAACGGCCTGTGTTTTAATTACAGTAGCTATTCGCCCATGTGCCCATCGTTTAAGGTGACAGGCGATAGAGTACAGTCGCCTAAGGGACGTGCAGGACTCATGAGAGAGTGGCTAAGGCTACTTGAGGCTGAAGGGGTTGATGTTAATGCCCTCGCAAAAGCGAAACCTTTTGGTATATTGCAGCGCATTCAAAATACCATCAATGCCAAACGTGATTATGATTACTCCCACGAAGTGATGGAATCGCTCAAGGGCTGTTTGGCCTGTAAAGCCTGCTCTGGGCAATGTCCGGTCAAAGTGGATGTGCCTAAGTTTAGGGCGCAGTTCTTTAATATTTACTATCAACGCTATTTAAGACCGGCGAAGGACTATCTTGTTGCAGGTATCGAAGATAGCTTGCCATTAATGGCCGCGGCACCGCGTCTTACTAACTTTGCCGCGCAAAATCCATTGAGCCAATGGGTGATTAAAAAGGCGATTGGTTACGTGGACGCGCCTGCGTTATCTGTGCCGACCTTGAAGCAAAGACTCGATGGTCATGCAAGCCGCGGTTATGACTTAGCGGCACTACAGGCAATTCCAGAAGAGGCGCGCTCACAGTTTGTGTTGGTGGTACAAGATCCCTTTAACAGTTTCTATGACTCTGGCCTTGTGCTGCGCTTTATCCAGTTGATTGAAAAACTTGGGTTAAAACCCGTGTTGTTGCCTTATAAACCCAATGGTAAGCCAACGCATATCAAGGGATTTTTAGATAAGTTCGCTAAAACGGCGCAGTCGAGTGCAGATTTTTTGAATCAAGTTCATAAACTGGGCATGCCGATGGTCGGCATCGATCCTGCCTTAGTCTTATGTTATCGCGACGAATACCGCGAAGTCTTAGGGGCTAATCGCGGTACTTTTGAGGTCAAGTTAGCTAACGAATGGCTACTGAATGTCATCAAGGATTTACCCGCGAAAGCGCCACAAGATAAGCAATATACCTGGTTTAGTCATTGCACTGAATCGACGGCCAAGCCAAATACTGCCAACGAGTGGACTAAAATCTTCGCCCATTTTGGTGCTAAGTTAACCGCAGTCAATTTAGGTTGTTGTGGTATGGCCGGAACCTACGGCCATGAGGCGGAAAACCTAGAGCGCTCTAAAGCCTTGTTTGAGATGTCTTGGCAGCAAACGCTAGCAAAAATTGAACAGCCGCAAGTGCTAGTGTCGGGCTATTCTTGCCGTAGCCAGGTAAAACGTTTTGCCGGTTACAAGCCAAAACATCCACTGGAGGCCTTGCTTGAGTTAGCAAATATCTAGTGGTGTTTATCGCTTAGCTAGTGAGCTTGTTATTATCCTCACTAGCATATCCCAATGTTGAATGTCACACTAAAGCCAGCCGCAAGGCTGGTTTTTTTATGGATGATGGAGGCTGCAGATGGAAAAGATGACAGACAGTATTGAGCACACACTCAAACAATTCGCCGCTGATAGTAGGCTAACCTCGGTTGCGCCATTGTGCAGTGAAGTCCTATTGTTTGACATTAACGCCTTGGGTGATTGGACGTATTTAGGTACATCGCTACCAGCAAAGTTTGCTAAGTTGTTCGCCAGTATTTTGCATTGCATCGATGATGAGTATTTTTTAATTACCCCAGTGGAGAAGGTGCGAGTTAGGGTTGAAGATGCGCCGCTGCTGATTGTCGATTTCGAGCGAGCACAACCCCATTCTCTGCTTGATGTGAGAACTAGCATTGAAACGCTGCACCACGATGTGGATATAAGGCAGATGAAGATCACCGATGACAGTGTTTATTTGCCGCTTGAGCGCGGGTTATGGGGAAAATTAGGCCGTGCCTGTTACTATAATTTTGTGAATGAATTCAATTTATATGATCTAAATGAGCAGTGAGTTCGTAGGTTAATCGCATAATTAGCTGTGGTGTTAGCTAGTTTATTGCGGGTTAAGTGGTAGTATTAAAACTGACTCTGGGTTCTTATAATGGCGCACAGGGTAAGTGAAAACGCGTTAAAACCTTTGTTGTAGGAGGTGCTGTTTGAATCGTCATGAAAGCTTAGGCTATCTTGTTTCCCACTTAAATATCGAGCTGCAAAATGAGCTTGATCTGCATCTTAAGCGATATCAACTCGATATAAAACTGTGGCCTGTGCTGTTTGCTTTGTGGCAAGAGGAGGGCATCAGCCAAACTGAATTGTCTAAGCGTTGCGATGTGGCAAATTACACGATGACGCGTTTACTCGATCAGTTGCAGGTACAAGGTCTTATTACCCGCCATCAAGAAGCCGATAATCGGCGCGCCTTTCAAATTTTTTTGACCGATGAAGCCAAAGCGTTAGAGCAAGATCTGATTTGCGAAGCTGAGCGGGTCAACGAAAAATTCCTGTCTAACCTCAGTGATGAGGAGCAGCAGCAGTTCGTCTTACTGTTAAATAAGATCAATCGCTTGGCTTAATGATACGGATTCATTCGGTATGGAGGGAGACTGCGGTTTAGCCGTTTTCGTTGCTATCTGTATGTGGTTGTCTAAATTCATTTTCTCCAGTTTAATTCCGTCATTCATCCGTTACTTCGCGGGATTAAACTGGCTCAATCAATTCAAGTAAAGTGCAAAGACGCAGAGTAGGCTGACGGCTATTACTGAGTGTTGCAAGTAACGGCGGCTGGCTAACAAATTTTCTTTGCCTTGTTTTAGGCTGGCGACGAGTGTGTGCTGCTTATAAATTCGGCACATCAACTCATCGGTTTGGGGATCGATAAGCAGTTCGAACTTGCAAGGTGCGCCGTCTTTAAGTTGGATGGTATGTTCGCTCTGAGGCTTAAAATTCAACTTGTGCGACACCATCTGGCCGTTGACAAAGACCCGCTCTAAACCGCTCCAATTACTGGCTTGCAGTTCAACTACATCTTGGTTGAGATCATACTTAAAACGGATCATAGCGCTATCCTGTGCTGGGACCTGAGAGGCTAATTCAAGCAGACAAATATGACGTTTTCCAGCGTGATTTAATGAATATTCTGTGTCGAAATTAAAAGCGCGGCTAAACCATGAGCTTAGCGCTAGATTAAATTTTAGATAACAAAAAAGCGACCAGAGGTCGCTTTTGGGGATGTTACACGAGTAGGTAAATTACTTTTTAGCGGCTTCGATAATGGCTTTGGCCATTTCATCAGCCACAGCGCCGGTTGTACGGTTCTGTGCATCAGCTTGGCTGAAGATTTTCAGCAGGGTGTTGTAAATTTCTTCTACTTTAGCGGTCGATTTCTCCGCATCGTAATCTTTTTCGAATGACACATTGATAATGCCGCCTGCGTTGATCACATAGTCTGGCGCGTACAGTATGCCCATTTCTTTCAGCTGTTCACCGTGGCGTACTTCAGCTAATTGGTTGTTGGCACAGCCAGCAACAATTTTGGCTTTCAGCTGCGGTAAGGTCGCATCGTTTAAGGTTGCGCCAAGGGCACAAGGAGCATATACATCCACATCTTGTGAGTAGATTTCTTGTGGCGCGACCAGAATAGCGCCAAAGTCGGTAGCGACTTTGTCTAACGAGGCTTGATGAATGTCGGTAACAATCAGTTCGGCGCCTTCGTTATGTAAGTGTTTGCACAGGTAATAGCCAACGTGACCTACGCCTTGAACGGCGATTTTAAGGCCTTTTAGGCTGTCTAAACCGAGTCTATGTTTAACTGCAGCTTTGATGCCTAAATAAGTACCAAGGGCGGTGAACGGTGATGGATCGCCACTCTTGCCTTCAAGACCCGCCATATAAGGGGTTTCTTCATGGGCGATCATGATATCAGCCGTAGTAGTGCCAACATCTTCAGCGGAATAATAGCGGCCGCCGAGGCTATTGATGAAACGGCCAAAAGCGCGGAATAGCGCTTCGCGGTCTGGTCTTTTTGGATCGGCGATGATCACTGATTTGCCGCCGCCCATGGTTAAACCGGCAAGGGCGTTTTTGTAAGTCATGCCACGAGAGAGGCGTAATACGTCAGTCAGGGCTTCATCATCCGATTGGTAATTCCACATCCGGCAACCACCCACGGCAGGGCCAAGGTTGGTGTTATGGATGGCGACAATGGCCTTTAAGCCACTTTCTTTATCATGACAGAATACGACCTGTTCATGTTCGTCAAAGGATACATGATTAAATACAGCCACGTGAATTTCTCCGCTATACACAATGAAAAAGCCGACGAGGTGAGTCCCCATCGACTGCTTGTTATATTTATTGCAGAACCATAGCATTTAGCGATACTCTCAACCATGCATAATGACCGAATAAATACATTATTTGTGGCAATTTAGCTTTCCACTTTACGTAAACGTAAGCTTTGCGGTTGAAAATGGATTGTACTGAATTTAATGTAACGAATAGAATGAATCGCGTACTGATCCCAAGAATTAGGTTCGCGTTATAACAATAAGATAGGACGGAAGTATGACTGAACAAGCTGTCGACCAAACTCAACAGAATTTATCAGCGGAAGAAATAGAAAAGCTGCGTCAAGAGTGGGTCAGAACTCAATTTCAAAAAGCGAATCGTTTCCTCGCTGAAAAAGGCGTGATCCCAACTAAAGTCTTGGCCGATGAAAGTCGTTATCTTGCGCCTTACATGGCAATTTGGAAAATGGAATCCAAGCGTCCCAGCAACAAAACCTATTGGGTTATGTCGGGCGATTTACCCTCGGATTTCGTCGATGTGAAAGTGGCAGCAACGGCCCGTGATGCGGTACGTCATTTCTCTATGATGTGGCAAATGCAGGCGGAAAACTTAGTGCGTTCGGGTGCAACCCGTGATGCCACTCAGGCTAAATTTGCTCAACTATTAGTATCGCGCGCAGAGAGTTTATATCGTATGCACAACGACGATAAACTGTGGAATGCTTAAATTCAAATGAGTTTATACAACAGTCTCTTGTGTTGATTGATACTGATAATTGAAATAACAATAAGGCACTCAATTGAGTGCCTTTTTTATACTGACTTTTATGTTGATTTCCTATGTTAAGAACAAGGTCATCGAGCAAAGTCGATAAAGCTTATTCTTCGCTGTCGCTTAAGTAGAAGAAACCTTGATTGATGAGTTTCAATAGTAAGGCTTGAACTTCTTCATGCTGACATATTTCAGTCGCTTCATCGGCGCTTAAGCTCACGTTATCGCTCAACTGTGCGATAACGTCTATCGGTGTATTTAGCAATTCGTGCACATCACCATTGATGAATAATCGCGGCGTGGCGTCATTTTCAAGGCGCAATACTTTCAAACCGCCGATACGGCTGATGCCAGCACCTTGGGCGAAGGCATCTTGCAAATCTTCCATGCTGTAAGCTTCTTCGCCTTCACACAAATCAAGCTCGAAACGGTTTTGACTAAGCAACTTGCCCAACACGATTTGGTAGCTATTGGGATCTTGGCTTAGCTGACTCAAGAGTGACATTATGCCCACTTGATGATCTTGGCTGACGATACCCGCTGAACTCGGTTCAGTTTGCGACGTGAAACGCTGCTGACCTAAGTTATTGTCGAGCAGGTAATCGGCGACTTCACTGATCAGTTCTTGCTGGCTTGGTGCACGAAAACCAATTGAGTAACTCATTGCCACTGTTAGGGTTTCGCCGCAATGCGGGAAACCAGGTGGAATATAAAGCATGTCGCCTTTTTCTAGCACCACATCGATAATTGGGGTGAAGTCTTCTACCAGCGGCGAATTGGGATTGCCACCACGGCGTTGTTGCGGGGTATTGTCACCCACAGTCCAGCGACGCTCACCTTCGCCTTGAATGATAAACACATCGTAGTTATCGACGTGCGGGCCTACGCCGCCACTTGGCGTCGCAAATGAGGCCATCAAGTCATCGAAACGCCAGTCAGGTAAAAAGCGTAGCGCTTCAACTAATGGCTGCGAATCAGGATACCAATGGTTGACCGCTTGCACTAGCAATTGCCAATGGGTTTCACCATAGCTGTCGTAATCTTCAAACGGGCCTTGAACCACTTCCCAGTTATCATCTTTAGTGACGACGATACGCGAAGAGATTTCTTCTTCACAGGCAAGGCCTGCTAGTTCATCGGCGCTGATCGGATCTTCAAACTGTGGAAACGCTTTTTTGATCAGTAGGGGTTTCTTTTGCCAGTACTCACTAAGAAACTGGGCGATATCGAGATTGAGTGTATACATAGTGTTAAAAAAGGCGACCACATCGCGCAGATGTGAGTCGCCTTAATCCTTATTTTTGTTTATGAAAGAGTATTGTCCATCGCCAATTTCGGCTAATAACTAATTTCAGTTAAAAACTAAGTTCAGTTAAAAACTTACTTAAGTTCGTCGACAAACGTTTCTGCGCGACCAATGTAATTGGCTGGCGTCATTTTCTTCAGTTCAGCTTTCACTGAGTCTGGTAATTCAAGTCCGTCAATAAACACTGACAGTTGCTGCGCGTCGATACGTTTACCGCGCGTCAGTTCTTTTAACTTTTCGTATGGCTTTTCAATGCCATAACGACGCATCACAGTTTGTACTGGTTCTGCTAACACTTCCCAGTTGTGATCGAGTTCATCACGCAGGTGCGCTTCGTTAACTTCTAACTTGCTGATGCCTTTTAAGGTCGCTTGATATGCGATCAACGCATGGGCAATACCCACACCTAAGTTACGCAGCACAGTTGAGTCAGTTAAGTCACGTTGCCATCTTGATAACGGCAGCTTAGACGCTAAATGTTGCATCAGGGCGTTAGCGATACCTAAGTTACCTTCAGAGTTTTCAAAATCGATGGGATTAACTTTGTGCGGCATAGTCGATGAACCGATTTCACCAGCGATAGTGCGTTGCTTGAAGTGGCCTAGGGCGATGTAACCCCAAATATCACGGTCAAAGTCAATCAGTACAGTATTGAAACGGGCAACCGCATCAAACAGTTCGGCAATATAATCGTGTGGTTCGATTTGCGTCGTGTAGGCGTTCCAGTGCAGGCCAAGGCTAGTCACAAAACGCTCAGACAGTTCATGCCAGTTAACTTCAGGATAGGCTGACAGGTGAGCATTGTAGTTACCTACGGCACCGTTCAGTTTGCCCATGATTTCAACATTGGCGATTTGTTTGATTTGACGCTCAAGACGCATCGCCACGTTCGCCATCTCTTTACCGAGTGTCGAAGGTGAAGCAGGTTGGCCATGGGTGCGTGACATTAATGGCACTGAGCGATATTCAATCGCCAGCTTTTTAATCGCAGTCAGCAACTCGTTGCAGTAGGGCAGTAAGACTTGCTCACGGGCTTCAGTCAACATTAAACCGTGGCTTAAGTTATTGATATCTTCGGAAGTACAGGCAAAGTGAACAAACTCACCCACAGCGGCTAATTCGCTATTGCCGGCGATTTTTTCTTTGATGAAGTATTCAACCGCTTTCACATCGTGGTTAGTGGTGCTTTCGATAGCCTTAACACGCAGCGCATCATGTTCGTTGAAATTGTCTTTAATGCCATCGAGCACGGCGATAGCAGACGCGCTCAATGTTGGCACTTCGCTAATGTCTGGGCAGTCTGCTAACAGTTTTAGCCAATTGATTTCAACCTGAAAACGGTACTTGGTAAGACCGAACTCGCTGAAAATCCCTCTCAATGACGCGGTTTTACTACCATAACGACCGTCTACCGGAGAGATAGCAGTTAGTGCGGAAAGATCCATGTGAAGCTCCTTGATGAACGCTAATTTTATTATAGGGTAAGACTATTCTTGGCTGTATCGACTATGGCTTTGCGGGCGAAGACTAAGTGTCGACGCTTACCGCCGAGTTGGCGCCACAGTACAGCACTGCGCATGGCTGCAAGCAGCAGAGCGCGAATTTTTTGTTGTACGATAGGGCGTTGCAAACACACTGGATTACCAGAGATTTGGATTTTCGGCCCTAAATTACTGATGATGTCACTGTAAATGCTGGCAAGATTGGCAATCACTTGCTCATCGGTGATCGCAAAATGATGTAGCTGGCGATTCACTTGATTAATGCGCTCGGCCAACATGCCTAAACCGCTGTTTGAGCGAACTAATTTTCGCTCTAACGCCAACACGCCAACTAAATAGCGGGTGATTTCAACATCTTTTTGACTGCTGTCACCGAGCTGATTCAGGATCAGCTTATAGCCTTTTTGCAATACGATTTTGTCTTGGTAGACATCGGCCGTATTGTCAGGATTAGTGACAAGAATGGTGTTTAAGCTCGCCGCGAGCTCGGCATTATCTAATTCGCCATGGCGGGCTAAATGTTGAACTTGGGCAATGGCTTGCAGTATGCCCGCAAACGCCATGGTCCGATTAATGAGTTGCTCGTTCACGCTTTACCCTCGGATCAATTGATCTATGATGCCGCCACCTAAGCAGACTTCACCATCATAAAATACCGCAGACTGTCCTGGCGTCACCGCCGCAACAGGCTCATCGAAGACCACGCGCAAGGTGTGTTCATCTGTGTAGGTCAAAGTACAAGGCACATCTTGTTGGCGATAACGGGTTTTCACTGCGATATTACAGCCAGCGACAGGCCCGATTCTATCCACCCAATGCAGTTGGTTAACTGTCATGCCGGTCGACATCAAACGAGGATGGTGTCCGCCTTGTCCAACGATCAACACGTTACGCTCAAGATCTTTATCGACGACATACCAAGGATCGTCATTGCTGTTTTTCATGCCGCCAATGCCTAAGCCTTTACGCTGGCCTAAGGTGTGGTACATCAGCCCTTGGTGTGTGCCTATGACTTCGCCTTCTGGGGTTTCGATATTGCCAGGCTGTGCTGGTAAATAAGTGCCCAGGAATTCAGTGAACTTGCGCTCACCGATAAAGCAGATGCCGGTGCTGTCTTTTTTATCATGGGTGATTAGGCCCATTTCTTTTGCGATTTCACGTACTTCATGTTTTTCCAATTCACCGACAGGGAACAGACTTCGGGCCACTTGCTCGTGGCTAAGGGTGTAGAGGAAATAACTTTGATCTTTATTGCCATCGACGCCACGGAGCATTTGTGTGCTGCCATCGCTATTATCGCGGCGGCGCACATAGTGGCCCATGGCGATGTAATCGGCGTCGAGGATTTCGTCGGCAAATTCTAAAAATGCCTTAAATTTGATTTCTTTGTTGCACATGATATCGGGATTTGGCGTGCGGCCGGCTTTGTATTCGGCGAGGAAATACTCAAATACATTGTCCCAATATTCGGCTGCAAAGTTAACTGTGTGTAGCTTGATCCCGAGCTTGTCGCACACGGCTTGGGCATCTTTTAAATCTTCTGCGGCAGCGCAGTACTCGTTGTTGTCATCTTCTTCCCAGTTCTTCATGAAAAGGCCTTCAACCTGATAGCCTTGCTGCATAAGCAAATAGGCTGAAACAGATGAATCTACACCGCCGGACATGCCGACAATGACTTTTTTTCCTGTATGAGTGGGTTCGATTGATGTCATAGATCCTAAAAACCATTGAGTATGTGTGTTGGCTAGGTTGTTGAAGTTAAGCCGCGACATTGAGCGCGTAACAAAAGTGCCTAACCTAGCTTAAAAAATATGGGCTAGCTTTAAATCCAAGCTAACTTAAGAGCTAACTTAAAAATCTGGGTGTAGTGCGATCGGTCAGTAAAACTCGTATTTACGGTTTACTGTAAAGTCTGCTATTTAGCCACGTAGAGGCCGATAGGCACTAGCACATGCATAAGTTTAACCAGCAGTTTATGCGGGGCGGTATTCTATCACGCCTTACTCGCTTGGGCTATCGCGAGGCGGTCACTATTGAGTAAGGAGAGGGCATAAGTTTGGCCCTGTTGTGCGTTATTAAGATAGTCTTTTAGGCAATCGAGCACTAAGGGGCTGCGCAGTAAAGATGACTTGGCTTCTATCTGTGCAAAACTCAGCCAGTGCGCACTGTGGATAGCCTTGTCCTGCGGCGCAGGTGAGGGCATATCATCTAACTGCACGAAGAAGGTGAAGCGCACAAAGGCTAAGTATTCACTGGCGCTAAATTGATAGATGCCGACGAGTCCTTGGGGGTTAAGTGATAACCCCGTTTCCTCAAACACTTCACGCTCACAGGCTTGGATTAAGCTTTCATTCGCTTCTAAGTGACCCGCTGGCTGATTAAAGCGCTGCTCGCCATCAATCCACTCTTCCACCATCAGATACTTATCCTGTGAAGTCGCATGAATAATACAAGCGACGGTCACATTGGGTTTATATCGTTGACTCATAGTGCCTCCTTTGAGTGGACATGGTGCCACTTATTAGTGGCGTTGAGCGCAGAAACTTGGCTGAAAGTTAGACTTCATCACCGAGGCGAATGCATTTATGCTCACCCGATGGCAAATTATCTAGACTCCATTGGCCTATTTTATAACGGATTAATCTTAAGGTCGGGAAACCAATATGCGCTGTCATGCGTCTGACTTGGCGGTTACGGCCTTCATGAATTTGGATTTCTAGCCAAGTCGTCGGGATATTTTTGCGTTCTCTCACTGGCGGATTACGCGGCCCAATATCGGGTGAGTCCATGATTTTGACTTTAGCAGGCAGCGTCATACCATCATTTAATTCAACACCTTGGCGCAGTTTTGTCAGTGCATCTTCCGTCGGCACGCCTTCTACTTGCACCCAATAGGTTTTAAATGTTTTCTTTTTTGGTTCTGTCAGTCTTGCCTGTAATTGACCGTCATTGGTCAGCAGCAACAAGCCCTCACTGTCTCTGTCTAAGCGGCCTGCGGCATACACGTCAGCAATGGGAATATAGTCTTTTAGGGTTTTACGACCTTGTTCATCGGTAAACTGGCAAAGTACATCAAAAGGCTTATTAAACAGCACGATAATCGGTGCGAGCGTTTGGCTCTGCACCGGTTTTGCCGCCGCAATTGCGCGTCGATTAGGATTTTTAAAGGGTTCTTTCTTTAAACTGCCATTGGCATTACGTGCTGGCGCCACTTTGCTATCTACGGCGGTAGCGCGGTTGGCAGGGCCTCTGCTCGCGGGCTTAGCGGGTTTAATCGTGCTCTTGGCTGGGGAACTAGTACTGGAATTGGCACGTTTAGGTGGAAATTTTTTTTTGTTCATACTTTTGCTAACAGGAGGTTGAGACACGCTTACCTGACTTGATTGAGTCGTTAATGTGGTCATAGTGTACTTGGCATTCGCCGTTAGTGGAATTTGAATATTATTGCGAATGCTCTATGATGTCGGCCAGAAAATGTGATCTGTGCCTAAATGTTTATTAGGTTTTAATGAGTCGTTGTAACAAATTTTAGCTTGCGCGCAAAGGCAGAAGGGCATTGAGAATGTGAAAGGTTAAGGCGGATTCGATTGCCTTGATTGATATTTTCACTGTGCTCAGATTTGTTCGCCATGCTATAAAATTATTATAAAAAATATTAAATTTTACAATAATGTAGGATGTAACATGAAAGATAACTCATCAACAATTATTTACACTGAAACAGACGAAGCGCCAGCACTGGCCACCCTCTCACTCTTACCTATTATCAGAACGTTTACCGACGCCGCGGGCGTTGCGGTTGAAACCCGTGATATCTCGTTATCGGGCCGTATTATTGCCAGTTTCCCTGAGCAACTGACCGAAGCACAAAAGATTGGCGATCATCTGACTGAGCTTGGCGAGTTAGCGAATCAGCCAGAAGCGAACATCATCAAGTTACCGAATATCAGTGCTTCGATTCCACAATTAAAAGCCTGTATCCTTGAACTGCAGCAAAAAGGTTACGACATCCCTCACTATCCGGATGAGCCAAAAACCGACGCTGAAAAGTCAATTAAAACACGTTACGACAAGATTAAAGGCAGTGCGGTAAACCCAGTACTGCGTGAAGGTAACTCAGATCGCCGTGCCCCATTATCGGTGAAAAACTTCGCCAAGAAAAACCCGCATTCAATGGGTAAATGGGCTACAGATTCTAAGTCTCACGTTGCTCACATGACCGACGGCGATTTTTACGGCAGCGAGCAGTCAGTGACTTTATCTGATGCGGGCAGCGTGAATATCGTGCTGGCGCAAAAAGATGGCCAAGAAGTGGTGCTCAAGTCCGGTCTTAAGCTGCTGGCTGGCGAAATTATCGATGCTGCGGTATTGAGTAAAAAAGCCTTAGTGAGCTTCTATGAGCGTGAAATCGAAAACGCCAAAGCAGAAAATGTGCTGTTATCGCTGCATCTGAAAGCCACTATGATGAAAGTGTCTGATCCTATTATGTTTGGTCACGCTGTGAAGGTATTCTTCAAGCCAGTATTTGACAAACATGCGGCGCTTTTCGCTGAATTAGGTGTAGATGTTAACAACGGTTTTGGTGATGTTTATGCCAAGATCGCGACATTACCTGCCGATAGCCGCGCCGAAGTCGAAGCCGATATCGCCGCCGTTTACGCTGCACGTCCCGCATTGGCTATGGTTGATTCTGACAAAGGTATCACCAATTTACACGTGCCAAGCGACATCATTATTGATGCATCTATGCCTGCTGCGATTCGTTCATCTGGCCAAATGTGGGGACCAGATGGTCAACTGCATGACACTAAAGCTATGATCCCAGATCGTTGCTATGCCGGTATCTACCAAGAAACGATTGCTTTCTGTAAAGAGCACGGCGCTTTTGATCCTAAAACCATGGGCAGCGTGCCAAACGTGGGCTTGATGGCGCAAAAAGCCGAAGAATACGGCAGCCACGATAAGACCTTTGAAATGCCTGCTGATGGTGTGGTGAACGTTGTCGATGCCAGCGGTAAGGTATTGATGAGCCACAATGTGGAAGCGGGCGATATCTGGAGAATGTGCCAAGTTAAAGACGCACCTATCCGTGATTGGGTCAAACTGGCCGTGCGCCGTGCCCGTTTAAGCAATACACCTGCGGTATTCTGGTTAGATAGCAAACGTGCCCACGATGCTCAAATCATTGCAAAAGTGCAGCAATATCTGCCAGAGCATGATACTGATGGCTTAGAGATCAGCATTATGTCTCCAGAAGAAGCGACTCGCTTCTCGTTGGCTCGCATCAAAGAAGGCAAAGATACCATTTCAGTCACGGGTAACGTTTTACGCGATTACCTGACTGACTTGTTCCCCATCCTAGAGCTGGGCACCAGTGCCAAAATGCTGTCAATCGTTCCGTTAATGAACGGCGGCGGTCTATTTGAAACAGGTGCGGGCGGTAGTGCGCCTAAGCACGTGCAACAGGTTGAGAAAGAAGGTCACTTACGTTGGGATTCTCTCGGTGAATTCTTGGCTCTGGCGGCGTCTCTTGAGCATTTAAGCCAAACTGTCGGTAATCAAAAAGCCCAAGTGTTAGCAGATACCTTAGATCAAGCCATTGGCCAATTCTTAGATAGCAACAAATCGCCATCAAGAAGAGTCGGTGAGTTAGATAACCGTGGCAGCCATTTCTACTTAGCCATGTACTGGGCACAAGCCTTAGCCGCGCAAACGGGCGATGAGCAGTTACAAGCCCACTTCATTCCGTTAGCGCATGCGTTGGCCGCAAATGAGCAAGTGATTGTGGCTGAATTAGCGACGGCACAAGGTGCACCAGTCGATTTAGGCGGTTACTACCGTTTAGATGCGGCTAAGGCTGAAAAAGCTATGCGCCCAAGCGAGACGTTAAACAAGCTGTTGATTGCTTAATCTCGTGAGTGTTAGCTTTTGGATGGTGTGCGCGTCAGTGTGGGCCATCAAAGTTGAAGTAAATTTGTAAGTCATTAGACTGATTTTAAAAAGGGATCTGCATGGCAGATCCCTTTTTTATGCCCTAAATTTACTGTCGAGACTGGTGATGAAATCTTTTTGTGGGGATGCTATGGGTGAGGGGTTGCGATTGATCTTGAATTAAATTCATGCGTAATGCTGACAAGCGATGGAGCATTAAGTGCCGAGGATTAATAAAACACGCAGCAATAAAAAGGCAGGGACAAGTCCCTGCCTTTTAGATCATTGGCCTCACCAAACGTTATTTTGTTGGTGAAATGGCTGAAGCGTGCATCCCTTTTGGACCGGCTTCTACTTCAAATTGAACGGGTTGGCCTGCTTTTAGAGTTCGATAGCCTTCCATTTCAATGGTAGAATAGTGTGCAAAAACGTCCTCACCACCTTGATCAGGGCAAATAAACCCGAATCCTTTGGCGTTGTTGAACCATTTAACAGTTCCGCTTGCCATACTTCCACTTCCTTCTGTTGTCTACTTACCAGTAAGATAGTAAAACCTGTATAGACGGGTATTCGTTCACCGTCTGCACAACAGAATGTAAGGAGTAAAAGCGGAAGTCAAGCTAAAATTAACAAAGGGGTAACAACTGATTAATTTGAACGGATCAATTGGAAGAGGCCAACACGAGAGGCTAGTATTAAAAAATGGCAAAGATAGGAAATATTGAACACGTTGAAGAACGTGTCGAATCAGAGTTAATGCCGCCTTCGATGTATAAGGTGGTACTCAATAATGATGATTACACCCCAATGGATTTTGTGATTGAAGTTTTGCAGGTTTTCTTTCGCAAGAACGAGCAGGAAGCGACCGATATCATGTTGACGATCCATCACCAAGGAAAAGGTATTTGCGGTATTTTCCCGTTTGGGATTGCAGAAACCAAGGTGATACAAGTAAATCAATTTGCAAGACAAAACCAACATCCGTTACTGTGTTCGTTAGAGAAAGCATAAAACCGCTTTACTCTGTAGTCTGTTGTTAATTTTGGGGGTGCTTATGCTGAACAAAGACCTGGAAGTCACCTTAAATCTGGCGTTTCAGCAAGCCAGAGACGCGCGTCACGAGTATATGACAGTGGAACATCTGTTATTAGCTCTGATCGACAATCCTGCGGCTCAAGAAGCGTTAATCGCCTGTGGAGCGAATCTAGATAAACTCAGAGATGAAGTGGCAAGCTTTATCCAACAAACAACCCCAATCATTGCCGATATTGATGATGACAAAGAAACTCAGCCGACGCTGGGGTTCCAACGAGTGCTGCAACGTGCAGTATTCCATGTGCAGTCATCGGGTCGCAATGAAGTGAACGGCGCTAACGTGTTAGTCGCCATTTTCAGTGAGCAAGAATCCCAAGCCGTGTATTTACTGCGCCGCTGCGACATTAGTCGCCTGGACGTTGTGAATTTTATTTCCCATGGTTTCGCTAAAAACGATGATGCTGAGTCACATCAAGATCAAGAACGGGTTGAAGATCAGGGCGAAAGCAGCGAAGAGCGCAGCATGTTGTCGCAATTTGCATCCAACTTAAACCAACTTGCTAAGCAAGGGATCATCGACCCACTGATTGGTCGCGATCAAGAAATTGAGCGCGCGATTCAAACCCTGTGCCGTCGCCGTAAAAATAATCCACTGCTAGTGGGTGAGGCGGGCGTAGGTAAAACGGCGATTGCCGAAGGGCTGGCGTATCGGATCGTCAATAAACAAGTGCCCGATGTGATGCTTGAAGCGACAGTGTATTCCTTGGATTTAGGTTCACTGCTGGCGGGAACTAAGTATCGCGGCGACTTTGAAAAGCGCTTTAAGAACCTGTTGAAAGAACTGGCTGCCGATAAGCATGCCATTCTATTCATCGATGAGATCCACACCATTATCGGTGCGGGCGCGGCCTCTGGCGGCGTAATGGATGCCTCTAATCTGCTGAAACCTTTACTATCTAGCGGCAACTTGCGCTGCATGGGCTCGACAACTTTCCAAGAATATCAAAGTATTTTTGAGAAAGACCGCGCACTTGCACGTCGTTTCCAAAAGGTGGATATCAATGAGCCTTCAGTGGAAGAAACCACTAAGATTTTGATGGGACTTAAGTCTAAATACGAAGAATATCATGGGGTTCGTTATACACAGGCTGCGATCAGCAGCGCTGCGGTATTATCGGCCAAGCATATCAATGACAGACATTTACCCGATAAAGCCATCGATGTGATCGATGAAGCGGGTGCGCGTATGGTGATGTTGCCTATGAGCAAACGTAAAAAGACTATAGGCCAAGCTGAGATTGAGTCGATAGTGGCGAAAATGGCACGTATCCCTGAGAAGTCGGTATCCGCCACTGATAAGGACTTACTGCGTAATCTTGAGCGTAACCTTAAGATGGTGGTCTTTGGCCAAGACAAGGCCATTGAGAGTCTGAGTTCGGCCATTCGTTTATCACGCAGTGGCTTAGGCACAGACAGGAAACCTGTGGGGAGCTTCTTATTTGCGGGTCCCACCGGTGTGGGTAAAACCGAAGTCACTAACCAACTGGCCAACTGTTTAGGGATGAAACTGGTGCGCTTTGACATGTCTGAGTACATGGAAAGCCACACAGTGTCACGCTTGATTGGTGCGCCTCCTGGATATGTGGGTTATGACCAAGGTGGCTTGCTCACCGATGCTGTGATTAAAAATCCGCACTGCGTGGTGCTACTGGATGAAATCGAGAAGGCCCACCGCGATGTCTATAACTTGCTGTTGCAGGTGATGGATCACGGTACTTTGACCGACAATAATGGTCGTAAGGCTGACTTCAGACACGTGACTTTGGTGATGACAACGAACGCGGGTGTTCAGGAGACTATTCGTAAGTCGATTGGCTTTACCCAACAAGATCACACCCAAGATGCGTTATCTGAAATTAATCGGGTATTTTCGCCAGAATTTCGAAATCGTCTCGATTCCATCATTTGGTTCAACCATTTGGATATGACGATTATCGCCAAAGTGGTCGATAAGTTCTTGGTGGAATTACAGGCTCAATTGGATGCAAAACACGTTACTTTGGAAGTCAGCGACGAAGCCAGAACCTTGTTGGCCGAGAAAGGCTACGACAAGAACATGGGCGCGCGTCCAATGGCTCGGGTCGTGACCGAATTGATCAAACGTCCATTGGCAGACGAGATCTTATTTGGTGTCTTAGAGTCAGGCGGTGTGGCGCATGTGGATGTGAAGGAAGGCGAGATTGTCATTCGTACCGAACGTCACGAAAAAGCGACAACAAAAGCTTAACGCTTGATTATCCATTAGTTTTAGACATAAAAATGGCTGCAATTGCAGCCATTTTTTTCATCTTTCGCAAACAAAAAAACCCGGCCTTGCCGGGTTTTTAAATCTAAGAGGCTATATCAGCGTGCGCGGAAGACAATGCGACCTTTGGTCAGATCATAAGGAGTCAGCTGGACGGTAACTTTATCGCCAGTAAGGATCCGGATGTAGTTTTTGCGCATTTTGCCTGAAATGTGGGCTATCACCACATGACCATTTTCAAGCTCTACACGAAACATTGTGTTTGGCAAGGTTTCAAGGATAGTGCCTTGCATTTCAATGTTGTCTTCTTTCGCCATTAATTAATTATCCCATTAGCCTTCGAATATAAAAAACGGGCGTATCATGCCCCAAATTCACCCTGCTGTAAAGGGGAAGTACTTAGCAAACTTGGGAATACTCCCAGCCCGTCGGTGTGAGAATTTGATATGGGCGATATAAACGCTTGTAGGACATCTTACGGTTTTCATCTATTTGATATCCGAGATAAACAAATTCTTTGTCCATGAGTTTTGCCAATCGGCACTGAATTAAAATTAACAGGGCGCCGAGGGAACGCTGTTCTTCATCGGGGTCAAAATAGCTGTAAATCGCCGACAGACTATTGGGTAAGGTATCTGTGACCGCGACGGCTAATAATTTATCGCCGTTATAGACTTCGATAAACGTCGGCGGCAACCAATGGCAAAAAAGAAAGTGATTATATTGATCTTCACTCGGGGGGAACATAGGGCCATCAAAATGCCGCTCACGAATGTAATGTTCATACAGGGCATATTGTTCGGCGGTTTGTTCCGATGTAATTCGCCAGGTCAGATCTTGGTTTTTTGCTAAAGTCCGTTTTTGACGTTTCGATGGCACAAATTCATGCGCTGGCACACGAATAGGCTGGCACGCGCTGCACCTTGGGCAACGGGGTTTATAGATGGAGCCGCCACTGCGGCGAAAACCCACCGCGAGTAAACGCTCAAATAAAATGGGATCGAGCGTATCTTCTTGGATGACTAGTAGCTGCTCCTGCTGGCCATCGAGGTAGCTGCAGGGAAATATTTGACTGATACCGATAGCAATCGATGCTTTACTCGAGTTCAAGGATGACCTCTTTAGTGGTCCAAGTCGCTGGGTCCACGGGATTGTTTCTCAGTTCGCTCAGTAACGTTATAAAATCAATGCGTTTAATGGCTTTGGCTCCCAAACTTTCTAGGTGAGGATTCATCACTTGTGCATCGATGAGTTTGAATCCCATTTTGAGTAAATGCTGTTGCAGCGCTGCAACGGCGGCCTTGGACGCATTAGTTTTACGGTGAAACATGGATTCGCCGCAAAACACTTGGCCGATTGCTAAGCCGTAAAGCCCACCGATTAAACGTTCACCTTCCCAGACTTCAATGGAATGGGCGTGACCTGTGTGATGCAGTTCGCGATAGGCCATTTGAATTTCTTGGGTGATCCAAGTGCCGCTCTGTTTTTCTCTTGGCTGCGCGCATCCCGCCATTACATCGGTGAAAGCGTGATTGATTGTGATCCGCCAAGGTTGTTTTTTTAAGTATTTCCGCAAACTTGTGCTGATGTGTACGTCACCGGGAATAAACACAGCGCGGGGATCGGGCGACCACCACAAAATAGGATCATCTGAGTTAAACCAAGGAAAAATACCGTTGTAGTAAGCCGAGAGTAAGCGTTCAGGACGTAAGTCGCCGCCGATAGCCAATAACCCATTAGGATCGGTTAAGGCGAGTTCGGGCGAAGGAAAAGCTTCAAATTCGTGATTCAGAAAAGACAGTGACTTCACAATTGAGTATGATTTAGTTATAGACCTTATTATTAAGTTAGCGGAAATTCAGATATGTGGAAACCTACTCTAGCAAGCTTTATGTTTATTTTTGCGTTTATCCTCAGCCCCGCGAGTGCGGGTTATGACCGTAATCAAGCCGTGCCTGTCGAGAAAGTGCTCTATGGCGATATCACTTCGGTACGTAATATCACTGAAACCCAGCTCATTGAAGACCGTAATCGAGGTTGGAAAACCTTTGGTGGCGCCTTAGCGGGTGGGGTGATTGGTAATCAGTTTGGTGGCGGTTCTGGCCGTGATGTGGCGACCATTTTAGGCGCCTTGATTGGTGGCGGAATCGGCAATCGTTATGGCAGTGGTACGAGTGTGCAGTCATTGAAGCTGGTGGAATTGATGATCAATCAAGAAGATGGCACCCAAGTTATGGTGATCCAAGACTATGATGCTGGCATGGTATTCAATGCGGGTGACAGAGTACGTGTCGTCTACCTACAAGGTGGTGTGCGTGTTGATGTCGCGATGTAAGCGACTGTCTTATCTTGAATAAGTCGTCATCTTCAGTAAATGATCATCTCGAGTAAAGGACGGTAAAGCAATGACACGGACAGAATTAACCCAATATTTAGCCGATTTTTTACATGTATCGGCGTTTAAAGATTACGCGCCCAATGGGCTGCAGGTAGAAGGCAAGGATGAGATCCGCACCATAGTGACGGGCGTGACTGCGTGTCAGGCTTTGATCGATGAAGCGATTCGATTAAACGCCGATGCGATTTTGGTCCATCACGGCTTTTTTTGGAAGAATGAGCCTGAAGTGATCACTGGCATGAAACAACGCCGGATTAAGGCACTGCTCAAGCATGATATAAATTTATTTGGCTATCATTTACCCTTAGATGCCCACCCAATGCTGGGTAATAACGCGACGTTGGGCAGGCAGCTTGGGATCGTCGACGCAGAAGCCATCGAAGAGGTGGCTCAGGGGCTGCTGTGGCGTGGAAAACTTGATCTTGCGGTTAGTGCTAGCGAATTTTCTCACACCCTTGAGGATGCGTTAGGCAGAGCCCCACTGCACATTGGTGATGGCGATGCCAAGATCCAACATTTAGCTTGGTGTACTGGCGGCGCGCAGGACTATATCGATGTTGCGGCGAGTTTAGGTGTGGATGCGTTTATCAGTGGTGAAGTGTCCGAACGCACTTTCCACAGTGCGGTGGAGCAGGGCATACATTATTTTGCGGCGGGGCACCATGCGACCGAACGTTTCGGTATTCAAGCCTTAGGCCGTCATCTCGCCCGCGAGTTTGATTTAGTGCATCATTTTGTGGATATCACTAATCCGGTCTAATCCAGTCTTAAAGCGGTTTATGATGACCATCTAACCGTTTTATCCCTAATCGAAAGGCTCGCCTTTTTTATTGTGAGTTATGGTGACTTATCAGCACTCAAACTTGTTCCTCTAGCTGATTTAGCAATCAGCTCTTAGCCTTTAGCTGTAACTAGATCAGCTCCAAAGTTGACAATACAAAGATGCCTAAGGTGCACGTGAGCAACGAGCAGACTGTGGTCAGCGCGATAATATTGGCTGCAAGGGGGGCGTTGCCACCCATGGCGCGTGCCATCACATAGCTTGCGGCTGCGGTGGGGGCAGAACTCATTAAAAAGACCAGCGCTAACTCAATCCCTCGATAGCCCAACAGCAAGGCCCCAATCGTGATAAAAAGCGGGGCAAAGATCAGTTTCAATGCGGTCGAGAACCAAGTTGAATGCTTTTCATGTTTGAGTGAACCAATACCGAGCGAACCGCCAGTGCACAGTAACGCTAGTGGCAGGGTCATATTAGCAAAGTATTGGCCCGCATCAAGCACCATTTTCGGTACTGGAATAGCAAGTAAATAGAACAACATGCCGACCATAATGGCAATGATCAGCGGGTTTTTAGTGATGGTCTTGATAATCACGCCAAATGCGCGTTGGCTGGATTCTTCGCCTTTAGGGCTTAGGCAAATAACCGCTTGAATATTGTAGAGCAGCGTCATTGAGGCGACATAAACCGCAGCTAAGGCAACGCCTGAACTGCCGTAGGCGTTGGAAACATAAGCTAAGCCGATAATGGCGGTATTGGCCCTGAATCCTCCTTGAATAATCACACCTTGGTCTTTGTGCTTGGGAAATAGCCGCCCAGTTGCATAGGTGGAGAGTATAAAAAACAGCAGATTGGCCGCTAAACCATAGCCAATTAAGGGCGCACTGGAGGCGAGATCGTGATTTGAGCTAATAATGCTTAGGAACAGCAAGGCTGGCAGCGTCACGTTAAAGACTAATTTTGATGCGACATCAATAAAGTTTTCATTGATGATTTGGGTGCGTTTTAGGATCACACCGAGCGCTAACATCAAACAGATTGGACCCGTAATCGAGGCAGAAAACAGCAACTGCTCAACGATATTTCCCATAATTACTCCTCGAATGATTCACTGAACACTGCGTCGATTTTAGACCTGTCACAGATATGAATATCACACTGCAGCAAATGCCTTGTCGATAAAAATACGAGCATTAACTCGTTTTCTGCAACCTGTCACTTAAAGCAGTCGCTTAAACCTGTCAGTTAAACTAGTCGCTTAAACCTGTCTGCTAAACTTAGTGGCGTAAACTCAGTCTTTTAAAAGACAAAGTGACACTCGAAGCTACAAATAGGCTCAAACAATCGATACCAACAAATAAGGCCACATAAATGCGGCCTTATTGATTTTTTTGAGCGTTAGCTAGCGCAGATTACTTAACACGCATGCCAGGCTGTGCGCCTTCATGGGGTTCTAAAATCCACAGGTCGCTGCCACCAGGGCCAGCAGCCAGTACCATACCTTCAGACATACCAAAACGCATCTTACGTGGCGCTAAGTTAGCCACCATCACAGTCAACTTGCCTTCGAGATCTTCTGGCGAATAGGCCGATTTGATCCCAGCAAACACTTGGCGCGTTTCACCACCGATGTCGAGTTGTAACTTGAGTAACTTGTCGGCGTCAGCAACATGCTCTGCTTTGACGATGCGAGCGATACGCAGGTCGATTTTCGCAAAATCATCAAAGTTGATGGTCTCACTGATCGGATCGTCAACCAGCGGTTCACTGCTACCCGATGAAGCTTCAGCGGTTTTTTCAGGCGCTGCCGTCTTTGGTGCATCGGCTGTGACTTGCAGGTTATCCTTGGAATCAGCAACCATAGCGTTAACTTTATCTAGCTCAACACGTTGCATCATTGCCTTGAATGGGGCGATTTCATGACCCGCTAAATCTTGGCTCAATGCATCCCAAGTGAGTGGCAATTGGAAGAATGCTTCCACATCTTGGGCTAAACGTGGCAATACAGGTTTTAGATACGTCACGAGAATACGGAACAGATTCAAGGCGTTTGAACACACTTGATGGGCCGCTTCCTGTTGATCGTCATGTTTGACCATTTGCCAAGGTGCAGCATCGGCCACAAAACCGTTGGCAATATCTGCCAATGCCATGATTTCGCGCATCGCTTTACCGTATTCGCGCGACTCGTAAAAATCGGCAATCACGTCTTGCTTGGCTAAAAACGCCTCAGTCAGGGTGGTGTCGTTAATTTTCGCGAGCTTGCCATCGAAGCGTTTAGTGATAAAACCTGCGGTGCGCGAGGCTAAGTTCACTAGTTTACCGACTAAATCTGAGTTCACGCGCTGGGCGAAATCTTCCAGATTTAAATCTAAATCGTCGATACGGCTGCTGAGTTTGGCGGCGTAGTAGTAACGTAAATATTCAGGATCTAAATGATCTAAATAGGTACGCGCCTTAATGAACGTGCCTTTCGATTTTGACATCTTCGCGCCATTGACCGTCACATAACCGTGGGCATAGACGCTGTTTGGCTGACGATAACCTGAGCCGTGCAGCATGGCTGGCCAGAAGAGGCTGTGGAAGTAGACTATGTCTTTACCGATGAAGTGATAAACCTCAGCGGTTGAATCTTTACTCCAGAATTCATCAAAGCTCAGTTCTGGGCGTTTGTCGCACAGATTTTTGAATGAACCCATATAGCCGATAGGCGCATCTAACCACACGTAGAAATATTTGCCCGGTGCATCGGGGATTTCGAAACCAAAGTAAGGTGCATCACGGGTAATATCCCATTGCTGCAGACCTTGCTCGAACCATTCGTCGAGTTTATTGGCCATTTCTGTTTGCAGTGCACCCGAGCGAGTCCACTCTTTTAGCATGCCTTCAAAGGCAGGCAGGTCGAAGAAGAAGTGTTCAGTGTCTTTCATCACTGGGGTTGCGCCAGAGACCGCCGATTTGGGGTTAATCAGTTCGGTTGGGCTGTAAGTCGCGCCGCAGGAATCACAGTTGTCACCGTATTGATCGGGCGATTTACACTTAGGACAAGTACCTTTTACGAAGCGGTCAGGTAGGAACATGGATTTCTCAGGATCGAACAGCTGAGAAATGCTCTTGCTCTTGATATAGCCATTCGCCCGCAGTTTTAAGTAAATATCACTCGCCAGCACGCGATTTTCTTCACTGTGGGTGCTGTGATAATTATCGAAGGCGATATTAAAATCGGCGAAATCCTGCTGATGTTCTTTATTCACTTGGGCGATCATATCTTCAGGCGCTATGCCTAATTGCTGCGCTTTAAGCATGATCGGCGTGCCATGGGCATCATCGGCACAAATATAGTGGCACTCATGTCCACGAAGCTTTTGATAACGCGACCAGATATCTGTCTGGATGTATTCCAACATGTGACCTAAATGTATCGGTCCGTTTGCGTAGGGAAGTGCGCTGGTCACGAGAATTTTACGTTGTGAAGTTGCCATCTTGTCTCAAATATCGTGGTGGGCCAAAAATATTGGTAGAGATACTAACCGATTACAGGATGATTTTCATCAAAAGCTGAGCCGATTGAGCTAAATCTGCGCTAATGTTTTCTGCATTATCTGGTACACTTGGGCAAATTTATTGGTGGGGGTAATTCTTTTGTCTTCAACTCAAACTGATTATCGTCTAAATGACGATCTTCTCGGGCCAGTTCTGGCTATTCTCGATTCATTTATTGACCCATATCTCGCGAAAGGGTTAGTGAGCGCAGGATGCGTAAATAAACTGGCGTTGGAAGGTAAGCGTTTGCAGCTTGGCTTAGTCTATCCATACCCTTGTATGACTCAGTATCGCGACACTGTTATGGCGCTGACGAATAAGTTAGCGGTGCTCGATGCTATTGATGAAGTCGAATGTGAAATCGATTTTCAACCTAAAGCCTACTCAGCGTTATCTTCTATCGCACCGATTGCCAATGTGAAGCAAGTGATTGCCGTAGCCTCAGGTAAGGGCGGCGTGGGTAAGTCAACCACAGCGGTGAACTTAGCTTTGGCCCTCGCGGCTGAAGGCGCGCAGGTGGGTATTCTTGATGCGGATATTTACGGCCCGTCAGTGCCTATGATGCTAGGTATTCCTAATTTCAGACCGCTTTCCCCCGATGGCAAACACATGACCGCCGCCAGTGCCCATGGTATTGCTGCGCAATCGATTGGGTTTATGCTCAGCGGTGATGAAGCGGCCGTGTGGCGCGGCCCAATGGCAGCGGGCGCGTTAGCGCAACTACTCAATGAAACCCAATGGCCAGAGCTGGATTATTTAGTCGTCGATATGCCGCCGGGTACGGGTGATATTCAATTAACTCTGTCGCAAAAAGTGCCGGTGAGTGGTGCTGTTATCGTGACTACGCCGCAGGATATCGCGCTGGCGGATGCCAAGAAGGGCATCAATATGTTCCAGAAAGTGAACATTCCTGTGCTGGGTATCGTCGAAAACATGAGTTTCCATTTATGTCCCGAGTGTGGCCATAAGGAACATCCATTTGGAACACACGGTGGCAGTAAAATCGCCGAGCGTTATCAAGTTCCACTGTTAGGCGCCTTGCCGCTGCACATCAATATCCGTGAAGCCATGGATAACGGTGCACCGACCGTCGTTGCCGATCCAGACAGTGAAGTAGCCGCACTTTATCGGGAAATTGCCCGTAAAGTGGGCGCAGAATTGGCTTTAAAGCAAAGCCAGAAAACAGTTTCTATTAGTGTTTCAGATGACGAGTAAGGTTTAAGGGTATGAATTCTCAGCAGTGTGTCATTATTGCAATTGCTGGCGCGTCAGCATCGGGCAAAAGTTTAATTGCCAAAACGATTTTTGACGAATTACGCCGCGATTTAGGCACAGATCAAATTGGGGTAATTAATGAAGACGCGTACTATCGCGATCAGAGTCATTTATCCATGGATGAACGGGTATTAACGAATTACGATCATCCAAAAGCGTTGGACCATCAACTGTTGTGCACCCATTTACAGTTGCTGAAGTCTGGCGAAGCTGTTGATATCCCTTGTTATAGCTACACAGAACACACTCGTATAGCAGAAACCCTGACGATGACACCGAAAAAGGTGATCATTTTAGAAGGTATCTTACTGCTGACCGATCCTAAATTACGTGCGCTGATGGACGCGAGTGTGTTTATGGACACACCGCTGGACATTTGTTTCCTACGTCGCCTAACCCGTGATGTGGCGGAACGCGGTCGTACGATGGAATCTGTGATTTCTCAGTACAAGAAAACCGTGCGTCCTATGTTCTTACAGTTTATCGAACCGTCGAAACAATACGCCGATATTATCGTTCCCCGTGGCGGTAAGAATCGTATTGCGACCGATATTTTAAAAACTCGTATCCAACATTTACTGGCAAAATAACGACATAAAAACTCAAGGAGTAATAGGCAAGATGCGCTTAACCGATATCGAAATTGAACAGGCCCTTGATAACGGCACTATCGTAATAGAACCTCGCCCAGGCATAGAAGCTATTTCAGGCGTCAGTGTTGATGTGCGCTTAGGTGGACAGTTTCGCGTCTTTAAAGATCATACTGCGCCTTATATCGACTTGAGTGGCCCAAGCGTCGAGATGCAAGCTGCGCTTGATCGGGTGATGAGTGAAATTATCGAAATCCCTGATGGCGAAGCGTTTTTCCTGCATCCTGGCGAATTGGCCTTGGCGGTGACTTACGAGAGCGTGACGCTGCCCGCCGATATCGTCGGTTGGCTCGATGGTCGTTCATCATTGGCGCGTTTAGGCCTGATGGTGCACGTGACGGCGCACCGTATCGATCCGGGTTGGCAGGGTAAAATCGTGCTCGAGTTCTATAACAGCGGCAAGTTACCTTTGGCCCTGCGTCCACGTATGACCATAGGCGCGCTTAACTTTGAACGCCTCAATCATGCGGTTGCACGTCCTTATAACACCCGTAAAAGTGCCAAGTATAAAGATCAGCAAGAAGCGGTCGCCAGCCGTATCAGTCAGGACTAACACAAGTGTTTTGGGTGAATGGCGCATCGCAGGCGAGTGTCGACCCTTCCGATCGAGGGCTTGCCTACGGTGATGGCCTGTTTGCGACTATGCGGACAGGCGCTGAGGGTATTTTGTTTTTCAACGCCCATCAAGCTCGTTTAACCGCAGGCGCCGCAAGGCTTGGGTTTCAATGGCAAATGAGTGAAGCACTGCAACAGCAGCTTCATGCCTTAGCCATTGAATATCCACATCATTGCATTAAGTTAATCGTTTCCCGTGGTGTCGGTGGCCGTGGTTACACACCACCAGAAACGGTTAATCCTACCGAAATCGTCTCAGTTCATGCTATCCCAAGCTATTATGCAAAGTGGCAGCAAGCGGGCATTTGCCTTAAAACCTCGTCGATACGATTGGGTTTGCAGCCCTTGTTGGCTGGGATGAAGCATTTAAATCGACTCGAACAAGTCTTAATAAAATCCCACCCTTTACCTCAGGGGTTTGATGACTGGTTAGTTAACGATATCGAAGACAATGTGATTGAATCTTCGATGGCGAATGTGTTTTTTATCAAAGGCAATCGCGTTATAACCCCTTCATTAGCCCAGTGCGGCGTGGCGGGTGTGATGCGCGAACAGGTTATGATAGCCTTGCTTGAACAGAACATGAATATCGAATGTTTGCCCGTTGGCGCCGAGCGTTTAATTGAATTTGACTCAGCGTTTATCACTAACAGCGTTTTAGGAATTGTGGATGTGCTGGCGATAGACTCGCTCAAGTTCAGCCGTGCTCCGATTACCGCGCAACTTAGACAGACACTTTCACTCACCCTATGAAAAAACTCATTCTTATCGCCAGTTCAACCCTGTTGACCTTGCTGACATTAGTCTGTTTGGGCGCCTTTTGGGGCTATCAAACCGTCATCGAATACAGTCAAACACCGCTGAGTCTCAGCGAGCCTAAAGAGCTGACCGTTGAACGCGGTACCAGCGTTAACCAGCTTGCTCAGCAACTTGCCGACGATGGTGTGATTCAAGACACGTGGAAACTCAAGTGGTTACTTAAGTTCCGCCCTGAGCTTGCTAAGATCCGCTCGGGCCTTTACGAAATCTCACCTTCACAAACCATTACCGATTTGCTGAATGATTTGATTGCCGGAAAAGTGAAAACCTTCAGTTTAACCTTAGTTGAAGGCAAAACCATCGTTGAATGGGAACAACAACTTGCCAGTGCGCCGCATTTACAGATGTCACCAGAGGTGTTTGCCGCGGTATTGATGGCGCAGGGCGATGATTCAGGTTTGCCAGAGGGTAAATTCTTCCCCGACACCTATCATTATACTGCTGAGGCGGATGTTAAAGTCCTGCTGACTCAAAGCTATAAGATGATGGAGCAAGAGCTTGCCAAAGCGTGGGCAGAACGGTCGCCAAATTTGCCGTTAAAATCCCCCTATGAAATGCTGATCTTGGCATCGATAGTCGAGAAGGAAACCGGCCAAGCCCATGAGCGTGACCAAATCGCTGGGGTATTTGTTAATCGTCTTAATCAAGGCATGCGTCTGCAAACCGACCCGACGGTGATTTATGGCATGGGTGAACGCTATAAGGGCAATATCACCCGTAAAGATTTAGTCGAAGAGACACCTTTTAACACTTACCGTATTTTTGGATTACCGCCAACGCCGATTGCAGCACCGAGTAAAGCCTCACTGATGGCCGTGTCTAAACCTGCCAGTGTGAGTTATCTCTATTTTGTGTCACGCAATGATGGCACCCATGTGTTTTCAAGCACACTTGAAGCACACAACCAAGCTGTAGATGTGTATCAGCGTAAGAAAAAACCGGCGACGCCAGAAAAATCACCAAAGTAAAAATGCAGAGAAAGAAAATCCAATGTCAGTTTTTGCAAAATTTATCGTTATTGAAGGTTTAGAAGGCGCGGGTAAGTCGAGTGCGATTAACCTTATTCGCGACTTTATTGAGAAACATACGGGTAAAGCGCCGATCTGCACCCGCGAGCCGGGTGGCACGCCACTGGCTGAACGTATCCGTGATTTGGTCAAAATTGCCGATGCGACCGATCCCCTGTGTGACGAGGCCGAGTGTTTACTCATCTATGCCGCCAGAGCTCAATTGGTTGCCAATGTCATTAAGCCCGCGCTTGCGCAGGGTCAATGGGTATTGGGTGACAGGCACAATTTATCGTCACTGGCCTATCAAGGTGGTGGCAGGGGCTTAATGCCGTTAGTGGAAGCGGTGAGCACTGCCACCCTTAAAGGCTTTAAACCCGATCTCACCTTATACTTAGATTTAGATCCTAAGCTTGGGCTAACCCGCGCAGCTAAACGCGGTGAGCTTGATAGAATCGAGCAACAAGCGATTGGTTTCTTTGAACGGGCTCGCGCGACTTACCTTAAACTTGCCAGCGAAGATGACAGCATAGTGGTTATCGATGCGAGTCAAACCATGGCCGAAGTGCATAAAGATATCTTAGCCGTGCTACAGGCGATGGCATGGTAGTTGAGTCTGGGTTTACAGCTGCGCAATTGCCTTGGCTCGAAGGGCCAAGACAGGCATTTTTAGCGCAACTCACGCGGCAAAAAATGCCCCATGCACAGCTTGTCGGCATTGATTCTGCCTATGGTGGTGAGCTGCTGAGCGTATTTATGGCGCGTGCGGCCATGTGTTTGCAGCCAACTTCAGCGGGGGCCTGCGGTTTTTGTAAGTCTTGTCAGCTCTTTGATGCGGGAAATCATCCCGATTTTTACCATATTGCTGCCGATGGCAATCAAATTAAAGTCGATCAAATTCGTGAGCTTTGCACGCGTCTGACGGCGACTGCCCAGCAAAGCGGTATGCGAGTGGCGATTATTCATCATAGCGAGCGGCTTAACTCCGCTGCCGCCAACGCACTCCTTAAAACCCTTGAGGAGCCGGGTAAAGACACTTTACTGATATTGCAGTCGGATACGCCTGCACGTCTAATGGCGACGGTTAGCAGCCGCTGTCAACGCATTCCCTTCGTAGTGCCAAGCCGAGAGATCATTAAAAACTGGTTAGCGCAGCAATGTAATATCCAAGAGGATGTCACTTGGTGCTTGAGTGTGGTGGGTGGACCGCTAAAGTTGGCAGAGAGCTTGCAGTCTGAAGGTAGTCAACAGAGCCGTTATCAATCCTTGCTACAGTTTCGCAAAGATTGGGCCCAAAGTTTGTCGTCTGGTCATCTGTGTGCTAGTTTGTTAACTATAAGTGAACAACAAATAATTGATGTTCTTAAGGTTTTATACCTGCTTATACGACAGGTGTTACTGAAAAATAGCCATCAAGATGCGTTTATCCATGCGCAGCTCGGGAACTTGGCGGCCAAGATCATGGGAATGTGTCATAGCTTAAGTACAATGCCGAGCGTCAATTATCTGGCCTTGTGTCAAAGTTATGTCTTAGAATATAGAGAGATAACAAATAAGTAATATGCCATGGTAGATCTCGTCGTTAATTTTGATACCTTACATCAGCTATATCGTGCCTATATGCCTTTTATTAAGCCGGCAGGATTATTCATTGCCACCAGTGAAGGGCATTACCTTGGCCAGCCGCTGACGATTGCGTATCGCTTACCGGGCGCGACCATAACGAATGAATTTCGCGGTGTCGTGGTATGGATCAATCCCTTAGGTGCTTCGGGCGGCCGTCCTGTAGGCATTGGCATTAAAATTGTTTCTGAGCCCGATAGTCATAAACACCACATCGAAAAATTACTGTCCCGCGAACTTGCCTCCGGCGATCTAACCTGCACTATGTAAGCGTTACTCTCGCTTAACTGTTCTAGTTTTAACATTGGCCCGCACTCTAAACTGACTCTTTACCTCCGCGGAATTTGACCTCGATCCCTTGGCTGGGTATCCTTGTCGTCCTTTTGTTATTCAGCTTGGAAATCCCTGTGCTTATTGATTCACACTGCCATCTCGATCGCCTTAAAGCGGCGCCTGATCAACAAACCCTCGAACATATTCTGGCCAGCGCGAAAGCCCGTGGCGTGGACTATATGCTATGCGTCAACGTGCGCCAGCAGGGATTTGAATCGATGCGAGATAAAGTTGCAGCCTTCGATCAGGTATTTTTATCATCGGGCGTGCATCCATTAGACGTTAAAGAAGGGCTTGATGTTGAGCAAATCCGCCGCTTTGCCACCGATCCTAAAGTGGTCGCGATTGGTGAAACTGGCCTAGATTATTTTTATGCCGACGAAACTAAATTGCTGCAACAACAATGTTTTGAGCAGCAGATCGCCCTTGCGGTCGAAGTGAATAAACCTTTGATTGTCCATACCCGTGATGCACGTGAAGACACGATCACTATGCTTAAGCAGGGCAACGCGGATAAAGTCGGCGGCGTACTGCATTGCTTTACCGAGAACTGGGAAATGGCGAAAGCGGCGATTGACCTTGGCTTTTACATTTCAGTATCAGGCATAGTCACCTTTAAAAATGCCGGTGAACTTCGCACTGTTATCCGTAAAGTGCCACATGATCGCCTGCTGGTTGAAACTGACTCGCCTTATTTGGCGCCTATTCCACACCGTGGACAAGAAAACCAGCCCGCCTATGTGCGCGATGTGGCTGAGTTTGTGGCCGAGCTTAGAGGTGAGCGCTACGAGGATCTTGCTGAGTACACCAGCAATAACTTCTTTAATTTATTCAAAGATGCGGCGCGTTTAGTCGGCCGTTAGTTTTAAGTGCTTTGATCCAGATTATGCGATTGCGTGATTGTTAGCGTGCAGGCATAAAAAAAGGCCCAAAACGATGAAAGCTGTTTGGGCCTAGGGGAATGGCTCGTTGAAGAGCCGTGCGCTACAGGTGAAAGCGCCATGCAGTGCGCTTTGCAATAGACTCATTGTAGTCGAGCTTTTGCCCTAGAGTCGCGTTCACCTTCCCCCTTTTTTAGGTTATTTATCGCTAAAAAACAGCAGAACTATAACGATTTTGTCTGTTCTGGTAGCAATAACACTTTATCTTTCACTAAGTCTCTGGGCAGGTTGTTTTTTAACTTATTGCCTAAATGTTTCGCCATGCCTAACGGCGCGCCGCCATAACAGACGATCACTTCACCTTGGGCTTTGCCTGCGGTCGCGAAGGGAATATCTCGCCCCATCAAATACTCTTTGGCTTCAACATCGCTCACATCGACCGTTTTTGCCGTTGGGCTAAGTTGTTTTCCCGCTAAAGCAATAATCGCTTCATGGCGGACTTTAAAACCGTGCTTACTGTTATCGGCGAGTTTAATGCCAATACGCTGAAAGCGCATACGGCCGATAAAAGCGTTGAATTCATGTGGAAATAGCCAGAATTCATCATCGCGAACCATGATGAGTTCGTCTGGTAAGCTGATGCCTAAATCCTGCTGAAAATAGTCTTTGATCCCTTGGGCTTGTTTCGCTGATGCGGTCGTGAAGGGGAAGTTTTTCTGCAGTTTAGGCTCAGGCTGTAACCGCGGCACAGAGGCAGTTTTTGTCAATTTAGCGACAAAGAAACCTTCACTGTCGTAAATCTGCGGCCAGACATGCAAGAAGCCTTCGGCAGTCGTGGCTCGCTCAGCGCCATCAAATAAATCACTTAAGGATTCAAATTGCACGGCATCGCCGTAGACTTGTTTTAAATACTCGCACACGCCTTGGTTTTCGAGACGGTTTAAGGTGCAGGTCGAGTAGACCAAACTGCCGCCGGGTTTCAGGGCGAGAAACGCCGATTCGATTAAGGCTTTTTGGGTTTCGCTAATCGCCAACACATCGTCAAGGCTCCAGTGCTTTAGCGCATCGGCGTCTTTACGCACTGTGCCTTCGCCGCCACAGGGCGCATCAATGAGCACGGCATCGAAACTTTCATACAGGTATTCGCCAAACACGCGGCCATCGAAATGGGTGAGAGCGCAGTGGCTCGCGCCCATGCGCAGCACATTGGCGTGCAATACTTTCACGCGGCTCGCCGAATACTCATTCGCCACCAATAAACCTTGGTTTTGCATCAATGCGGCCATTTGCGTGGTTTTTGAACCCGGCGCAGAGGCGAGATCGAGTACGTACTGCCACTTTGCACTAGTCGTAAATGCACTAGGCGTAAAAAGTGCGGTCGGCGGCAACATAGAGCTGGCTTCTTGAATGTAGAATAAGCCCTGAATGTGCTCTAAGGCATTGCCGAGTTGTTCTTCTTCATCGTAACTGATCCAAAATCCGTCTTCACACCAAGGAATAGGATCAAACGTCCAGCCCTTAGGTTGCATCAGAGTCTTAAAGTCGTCGCTGCTGATTTTTAAGGTATTGACCCGAATTGAACGTCTAAGCGGCCTGTCGCAGGCGGCAATAAACTCGTCCATGGATAAATGGGCGGGGAGTTCTTGGGTGATTGTATCGATAAAATTTTGATTTAATTGAACCATTGATTTCATTGAACCATAGGAAAATAGACTGTGTATCAACTGGCGTGAGTATATCATAATCCCTTATTGGGTCTGAGATTTTATGCCAAGTGCCTCAGTCGTTATGGTGATTTGAGGTTTATGCACTGACGATTACCGTAATATTGCAATGAGTCGCCATAAAGCTAGCACTCAGTAGTCATGAGCTAATAGAATAAAAACAAATAAAAATAAGGGGATTAGCGTGCTGAATCGCGTGTGGTTAGCTTTTTTTATCACGGCATTGCTAGCAATAGCGGTGCAACTGTTCAATGGGCACATAGAAGTCCTATCGGCTTCGGTCGCCGCATTATTTGCGAGCGCTAAGCTTGCCGCCGAAATTTCCCTTGGCCTGATTGGTGTACTTTCCCTGTGGATGGGGTTAATGCAGGTGGGCGAGAAGGCCGGAGTGGTCAGCGCTATCGCCTTTGTGTTTGAGCCCTTACTGCGCCGTTTGATGCCAGAAGTGCCCAAGGGCCATCCCGCCTTTGGCAGTATCACGATGAATTTAACGGCGAATATCTTCGGTTTAGATAATGCCGCCACGCCGCTTGGTTTAAGGGCAATGCATGATTTGCAGAGTTTAAATCCGCTAAAAACCGTGGCGACTAATGCACAAATCTTATTTTTAGTGCTCAATACTTCCTCTGTGACCTTAGTGCCTGTGACAGTATTCCTTTACCGTGCCCAGCAAGGTGCAGCTGCGCCTGCGGATATTTTCCTGCCGATTTTACTGGCAACCTCGGCCTCGACATTGGCGGGCTTACTGGTTGTGGCGTTAGTGCAGCGGATTTCGTTATTAAACTCTGTGGTGCTCGGTTATGGCGCCTTGATGCTCTCTGGCCTAGTGGCGAGTGGTTTTTATCTGATGACCTTAAGTGCTGAAGCCATTGGCACAGTGTCGACGGCAATGGGTAACGGCATTTTATTGTTATTAGTGTTTACCTTCGTCATTGTTGCAGGCATCCGTAAGGTGGCGGTTTATGATGAGTTTATTGAAGGGGCGAAGGCGGGTTTTGCCCAATCTATCCAACTGATCCCTTATTTGCTCGCCATGCTATTAGCGATCGGTTTACTGCGCGCATCCGGCGCCTTGGATTATCTGTTGCACTTGATTGCCAGTGGCGTGCGGATATTGGGTTTTGATACGCGTTTTGTCGATGCTATGCCGACCGCGCTGATGAAGCCTTTTAGTGGTTCAGGCGCCAGAGCCATGATGCTCGAGACAATGGATCATCACGGCGTCGATTCTTTTGCTGGCCGATTAGCGGCGATTTTTCAGGGCAGCACTGAAACTACTTTTTATGTTCTCGCCGTGTATTTTGGTTCTGTGGGTATTCGCCATGGCCGCCACGCCTTAGCCTGTGGGTTAACCGCGGATTTTGCAGGGATCAGCGCTGCGATTGCCGTTTGTTATTGGTTTTATGGATAAGGGGTTAGAGTGTTGAGCGACCTAGAATGTCTCAATAGAATTGCAAGGGAAGCTAAAAATAAATCAGGCGCATAATGCGCCTGATTGACTTTTAAGAGCTTTAATATTAGTGCGTTGGTGTAAGTATTTTGAAGAAAAGAATTACTGGGCGGGTGCCCATTCCTGCCATTCGTTTTCGGCTTTGTGTTGCAATCTTAATACTGTTCCTGCTGCTAAACGATTAACCTCTTGAGTCGTGTCCTTAGTCGCGACATTAATACCGCCAGCGAGTAAGGTTTCCAGCGAGCCCGCTTCGATTTGCGCACCTGAAAAGAGGCCAACATCGACTTTAATTCCAGAAGCATCCCAGAACTGACTGCTTTGATTCACTAAGTGACTGTACTGCGGCTCAATATGGGCTTGCATCAGCACGCTATTGCCCTGTGTCGACAGGTGATAACCATCGATTTGACCGACTTTGATACCACGGAAGAAGATAGGTGTACCGACTTTCATCGAGCCTAAGTTGTTATCTTCTAAGACGAATTTAAGCGCATCTTCGTCAACGTTGGCATAACTGCTGGCAGCGAGGTTGGCAACAAACTGGGTCGCTTTTTGACTGCTTGTACCCGGCAGTACACCGATATAAGGGCCAGTGATCAAGGTTTCTGGCGCTTTAATTCCCGCCAGAGAAATTTGCGCATCCACTAGATGATATTCACAGTCGCTGCGGCTGAAATGTTCGGCGTATTCGCCGTAGAGATAGGCCGTTGCAGTGAGTGTATTGAGATCGGCATTGAGCTTCACCTGCGACACTTCACCCACTTGATGACCTTGATAACGAATCGCTGCCTTGGCCGCCAGTTTGCTTGAGGCGGGTAGGGTGAGGCGAATCGCCTGCGCCTGAGTTAATGCCAACTGCTTGCTCTCATAGAGTTTTAAGTTAGCTGCATTGCTGGCTTTGTCATTGCTATCAAGCAATCCCAGACTGATGCTGCCCTTTAATGCTCCTTGAAGCGGCGCGACCGCAACATCAATACCCGCAAGACTGGCGCTGATATCGACAGCGCTGTTACGCCAGAACACATGAGGCTTTTTCAGCAAGGGCTGGAACTGTTTGTCGATAGCGAGCTTGATAGCAAAGTCTTCGGTCTTACTTTGCCAGTTCACTGAGTCAACTGTCCCAATTTGCATCTTTTTATAGTAAATCGGTGAGCCTTGGCTGACATCGGCGCCATCTTGACTGATTAAGGTCAGATGCACTTGCTGCTGACGATCATAGAAGGCTGTCGCAGCATCCACTGAGCTAAACAAGGTGAGGGTGCTGTTGGCGGCGAGTGGCGTATCGCTGTGGCCTTGGATCAAGCTAACCGCACCTTGAGTGAGCGTCGTAAAGTCCCTTGCTTTGACTGAGACACCGTCTAACGACGCGTTTACCGTTAATGCTGACTCAGGCACAAAATAGCTGTCACTGCGAATTAGGCTAGCAAACTCAGGTTGTAACTCGAGTTGGTATTCCACCGCCGATAAATCTTTGGTTAACTTAACCGCAAGCACTGAGCCAATGGGGATTTGCTTGAAGCGAACTTCGGCGCCCGCTGAAATGCCCATGTTTTCGGCTGAGGTTAAGGTCAAGAAACGCTTCTTCGATTGCAGTAAATCAGGTGCTTTGGCTTGTAAGGCAAAACTGCTTGGCATCGCCGTTTTAGTATTAATACCCGGCAGGAAGTTGATCACGCTGCCCGTTAGTAAACGCTCTGGATTTTTAATGCCTGAGAGGGAAATATCGGCACCTTCAAGCCAAAACACGCAGTCGTTAGTTAACAGTGAACCGTATTGAGGTTCAAACTTAGCCACGGCTATTACGCCATTCGCGGTGAGTTGCTTGCTTAAAATGCTGCCGATATTGATGCCGCGATAAACGATGCGAGTGCCTTTGTCGACACCGTTAGCATCAGCCATGGTCAGGTTTATTTCTATGCCGCCAAGGGCTGTGGTTTCTGAATCATAAAGCGAAAAAACGTCGCCGTTTTTGGCAATATCCGCGTTATCGTCAGAGCTGAAACTCACGCCGCCAGCCAGAATGGAGGCCAAACTCTCAGAGCTGACTTTAACCCCAGTCAGCGAAGCATCAATTTTAACACCGGAGACATTCCAAAAGTGAGAGTTTTTCTTCACTAATCGCGCGTATTGCTCTTGAATAAAGGCGCTGATGATGACCCTTTGATTACCATCTAGACGATAGCTGACCACGCTTCCAACCGGAATTTGGCGGAAAAATATCGGCGAGCCAACATCGAGCGAACCGAGTTTGTCTGAGGTCAATTCGATCATCACACCTTCTGAGCCGATTTGCATCGGCGGTGGTTGGCGTTCTGCTTCAAAAAAGGTCGAGGCATTACCTTTACCCGGTTGAATCGCAATGTAGTTACCCGAAAACAGTGCATCTAAGCCTTCAACACCTGTGATGCTGGCCTTAGGGGTGACAAGCCAGAAGAGGGTCTCTTTATTTAAGAAAGGCTTAGCACGGTAGTCCATCATGACTTTAACGTTTACGCCCTTGAGATCTTCATCTATGCCAATGTCTTTGACTTTACCGACAGTCAAGCCTTGGTATTTGACTAAAGTTTTACCTACGTCAATCCCAGTGGCGCTCGGAAAGTGAATTTGAATTTCAACGCCCGATTCTTTAATGCTCTTGATGCCCAGCCACGCCCCCAATGCCAACGCGACAATAGGCAGTAGCCAAATGGGCGAAAAGAGTTTTTTCTTTACAACTTTCGGCGATTCAATTTGTGTCATCTTGAGGTTCCAATCGATCCCAGAGTAAACGAGTGTCTAACACTTTTGCGGCTAACTGAGTTAACAGAATAACCAAGGCAAATGCGGTCGCGGCAGGCGCGGGTTTAGCATCGAGTAGTTGTCCCATATTCACTAATGCCACTGTGATTGAGATGACAAATAAATCGAGCATAGACCAACGACCAATCCATTCGATGATGTGAAAACCCACCATCAATTTTTTTTTTGAAATCGGAATATCAAAGCTGATCGCACACAGATAAATGGATAAGCCGATGATTTTAATCCATGGCACTAAAATACTGGCAGTAAACACTATCACGGCAATGGGCAACATATCTGAATGCACTAGATGCAAAATGCCCGAAAAAATCGTGTCGTGCCGTACTTGCCCTTGGTTGGTCAGCATAGTGATAGGGTAAATGTTGGCAGGTACCAGTAAGATGGCAGCGGTAATCAACAAAGCCCAACTTTTTTGCAGGCTAGAATAGTCCCTTACATGAAGTTCGGCTTCACAGCGTTGGCAGTGGCTGAGGTCACTACTATTGAGCTGGCGGCAGACCTTACACAGACACAGGCCGATATCTTTACCTTGTTGCTTCATATCAGCGATGACCTTCCAATAACGTCCACATGTGCTCTAAGTCGTACTCTCGTTGCAGAAACAAAGTCACGAGAAACAACATAGTGAAGCAAAATGTGCCCATACCAAAATAAATATCGGAAAAATCAGAAAGCTGGAACGATGAAACCAAAAAGCTGATCACATAAATTTCTAGCATAGTGAGCTGTGATAATACCCCATGAAACTTCAATAATTGCTTTAATGAGTTACGCCAAAAAAGACGACTCAGTCCCCATTTCACAATCAAAATCTGCGTCAGTATCGATAACAGTAATAAGCCTGGGCCAATCACAGCGGCGGCAAGCACGGCTAAACCAACGACCCAATAACCTTGGTCAAATACCGCAAACGCGCCCTGAAAAACCGTGGTGGTGCGAATGCTGCCGAAAAAGTGAATTTCTAGTACGGGTAAAAAATTGGCTGGAAAATAAAACACTAGTGCCGAGATACATAGGGCGAGCATGCCATTTACAGAGCAGTAGGGAGTGTCATAAAGTGCAGTACTGCAACGGGGGCAAAGGGCTCTGACACCGCTTGGCAAGGCACGTTTGCGGACTGCTAAATCGCAGGAACGGCAAAGGATTACTGAATTTTCTGCTGCGTTTTCATGCATATAAAAATATATATTAGCCTAAATAGGAGTAATAACAGCGAGATCGGTGCAAAGTGTAGTGCTAATCAGCCGTTCTGCACAGTCTAGCGCTTTATAATCTTGGCAACGAAAGTACGCTAATAATATCAGATTAATCAGAACACTTGCATCACAAGTTCAATCTATGTCACTCTAGTTACTGTATATAAAAACAGTGCGAGGGCAGTCATGGCAGTAATAACACAGTTTGTCGTGGTCAGAGAAGGGGTTGAAAAGATGACATTCACATCTAAGAAGGAGGCTGATGCCTACGATAAGATGCTCGATATCGCCGATAACCTTATCCCCTTCATTCAAAAAGCTGATTTAGGTATAGATGAAAGCGTGGGCGAAAAGCTCGCATTCTATTTTGCTAACAATAAAGATGAGCTGACGAACTTGCTTAAAGGTGTCGTTCAGGTTAATAGTACGCCAACGAATCCACCTGCTGCGAAAAAAGCGGCTAAAAAGACCGAAGCAGCAGAATAAAATTGTTAGGAAATGTAATGAAATCGAAATTTTATGAGTCACTTAACCGTCAAGCCTTGGCCTTATTGGAAGGGGAATACGACCTTGTTGCGGCAATGGCGAATTTTTCAGCCTTACTCAATGATAATTTGACTGATCTGAACTGGGTGGGATTCTACGTTATGCGTGGCGAACAACTCGTATTAGGCCCGTTTCAAGGTAAAGTGGCTTGTACACGCATTCCGTTAGGAAAAGGCGTGTGTGGTACGGCGGCATTCACCAATCAAACCCAGCGAGTGGCCGATGTTCATCAATTTGATGGCCATATTGCCTGTGATTCTGCCAGTAATTCTGAAATCGTTGTGCCAGTTCGTGCCCAAGGTAACGTGGTTGCCGTGCTCGATATTGACAGCCCAATCTTCGATCGTTTCGATGAAGAAGACCAAAAGGGGCTGGAATTACTGGTTAAAAGTTTTGAAAACTGCCTATTTGATTAATTTGCGTACAATAACGCATAATTCATAGTCGCAATCGGTGGCGTGCGCCTTATAATATGCGCCTGCACGCATTAAGCTGGTTTGATCGGCATGCAATGAATAAGCTTAGTGTTTTGAGCTGTAAAAATTTGTTAAGGTATATTTTTTTTAACTTTAGTAAACGCGGCTAGGATGCTAATTTGTACGTTGACTCAATATTGAGTTTAACGAAGATAAACGACACGTAAGAAGTTGATATATATCACCTCGAATCGATGTCCCTTTTTGACTGTGGAAGTAATGATGGAATCAACAGAAAAGTTGACCGACACCAATGCAATTTTGGCGTATTTGTATGAAACATTTCCTTTGTGCTTTATTGCTGAAGGTGAAACTAAGCCATTAAAAATCGGATTGTTTCAAGATTTGGCTGAAAGGTTGGCTGATGATTCTAAAGTCAGTAAAACTCAGCTCAGAGTTGCCTTAAGACGTTACACCAGCAGCTGGCGCTATTTAAAGTGCGTTAAAGCGGGCGCACAACGCGTTAATCTGGATGGCGAACCTTGCGGCGAGTTAGAGCAAGAGCACATTGACCATGCTCAAGCCATGTTGAAAGAGAGTCAGGATAAAGCGAAAGCGAAACGTGCAGCACTCGCACCTAAGCCTGCGTCGAAGAAAGCACCTAAAAAGGTGGCTGTTCCTCAACGTGCTAAAACTGAGCGTCCTGCTAAGCCTGCGCCTAAAGCAGCGCCAGTCGTAAATTATGTCCAAGCACAATTGACTGATTTAACGAAAAAACAACGCGTCAATGTTAAGTTAGGTATGACACCCGTAGCCGGTGTGATTACTGATATTAACAAGGAAGATATTCATGTTCAGCTTGATAGTGGCCTAACGATTAAAGTTAGAGCAGAACATATCCTGCTGTAATCATTTTTTAAAACGGAGTAACTTGTTGATGCGAAAACTCACTTTGGCTACCTCGATCGCCACTGTTTTTGTCGGATTCTCGGCTTGGGCCGTACCACCCACGATTCAAATCAGCGAGTTACCCACTCTCAAGCAGGAAGCGCAACATAAGGTCGCGAGCAAAAGGGTAACGGACTTATACACTCGTTCGCACTATCATAGATTTAATCTTGATGATGCCTTTTCTACGCAAATTTTTGACCGTTATCTACAGCAGTTAGACTATCGCCGCAATGTGTTAACCCAAGCGGATGTCGATAGTTTTAAACCTTATGCTACCCAATTCGATGACATGCTCAGTTCTGGTGAACTTGAGCCTGCCTATAAAATGTTTGATATCGTCCAAAAGCGTCGTTATGAAGGCTTTGTCTATGCTTTATCCCTACTGGATAAAGAGATGGACTTCTCCGCCCCTGGCGATGCCTATGAGTACGACCGTGACGATGCGGCATGGCCAAAAGATCAATCCGAGATCAACGAGTTATGGCGTCAACGTGTTAAATACGATGCGCTAAATCTAAAACTCACAGGTAAAAAATGGCCTGAGATTGTTGAGATCCTGCAAAAGCGTTACAACAACGCCATCAAACGTTTGACTCAAACCAACAGTGAAGACGTGTTCCAAGGCGTGATGAATGCCTTCTCACGCAGCATTGAGCCGCATACGAGTTACCTGTCACCACGCAATGCTGAACGTTTCCAAATGGAAATGAATTTAAGCCTTGAAGGGATTGGTGCTCAACTGCAACTTGAAGACGATTACACTGTTATTAAAAGCTTAATTGCTGGCGGCCCTGCGGCTGGCAGCGAAAAACTGTCGCCGGAAGACAAGATTGTCGGCGTCGGTCAAGAAGGCGGTGAAATTGTTGATGTGATCGGCTGGCGTTTAGACGACGTGGTTGATCTGATAAAGGGGCCTAAGGGCAGTAAAGTCGTACTGCAAATTTTACCGAAGAAAGGCGGTTCGAATGCTAAGCCATTCGACGTTACCTTAGTACGCGATAAAATTCGTCTTGAAGACAGAGCGGCAACCTCTAAGGTGATTGAACCTAAAGACGGCGAGTACGCTAATCGCAAAGTCGGCGTGATCCATATTCCTGGTTTCTACATGAACCTGTCACAGGACGTTGAAAAAGAGCTAGTGAAGTTAAACGAAGCCAAAGTTGAAGGCATAGTCATCGACCTTAGAGGTAACGGTGGTGGTGCATTAACAGAAGCCGTGTTGCTGACGGGACTCTTTATCGATATGGGCCCTGTGGTGCAAATTCGTGATGCTGATGGCCGTGTGTCTGCGCACCGTGATAACGATGGCAAAACCAGTTATGCGGGCCCGTTGACTGTGATGGTTGACCGTTACAGTGCTTCAGCCTCTGAGATTTTTGCTGCCGCATTGCAAGATTATGACCGCGCGCTAATTGTCGGTGAATCTAGCTTTGGTAAAGGTACAGTGCAGCAGCATAAGAGCTTAGGCCGTATCTACGACATGTATGAAAAACCAATTGGTCATGTGCAATACACAATTCAAAAGTTTTATCGGATCAATGGTGGCAGCACTCAGCTTAAAGGTGTGACACCAAACATTGCTTACCCAAGTGCGTTAGAGCCAGGTGAGTACGGCGAAGCTGAAGAGAAAAATGCATTGCCTTGGGATAAAGTGCCAATGGCACAATATGGCACGCTCAATGATGTGACGCCTGAGTTAGTGACTAGCCTTGAGGCCAAGCACCTTAACCGCATCAAAAGCAATGTAGAGTTTGCTTATATCAATCAAGATATTGCCGACTTTAAAAAGCACCACAAAGAGAAGACAGTTTCTCTGGTTGAAAGTGAGCGCATTGCCTCCCGCGAAGCCGATGAGAAGAAAGTCCTCGATAGAACGAACGAGCGCCGAGTCGCCAATAGTTTAGCACCAGTTAAATCAATGGAAGACATTAAAGACGAAGCCGAATTGCCAGACGCATTTTTAGATGAAACGGCTTATATCACTTTAGATATGGCTGATGCGCAAAAACTGGCTAAAACTAGTGCTAAGTAGGCGCTAGTCGAGTCGATTTATCCAATATCAAAACGCGCTTATGGCGCGTTTTTTCTTATTTAGATCAGCGTTAAAGGGATCGAAATGACACAAGCTCAAGCAAAATATTTAAAAGATTATCAAGCGCCACTCTTCACGATAGACACGATCGACTTAGCCTTTAATCTGGCGGGCAATGAGACTCAAGTGCAGGCGATAAGTCGGGTAAAACGCACTTCTAAGCATACCCAAGCCCTAGTGTTGGATGGTGAAGACTTAACTGTGATCTCGTTGACGGTTGACGGCGAGGCAGTGCCTTACCATGTTAGCGCGGGTCAATTAGTCTTAGAAACTGCGCTTGATGAGTTTGAGCTGAACATCGTCACTAAGCTCGATCCCGAGGCCAATTCGAGCCTTGAAGGCCTGTATATGTCAGATGGTGCCTACTGCACGCAATGTGAGGCTGAGGGCTTTAGACGGATCACTTATTTCCTCGACCGTCCTGATGTTTTAGCCAAATATACTGTGCGCATCGAAGCCGATAGAGCCGCATTCCCGTTTTTACTGAGTAACGGGAATTTGATTGATCAAGGCGAATTAGAGGGCGGTCGCCATTATGTTTGCTGGCAAGATCCGTTTCCAAAACCGGCTTACTTGTTTGCCTTAGTCGCTGGCGATTTTGATCTGTTGCAAGATGAGTTCATTACCCGCAGTCGCCGTAAAGTGATCCTGCAAGTGTTCGTCGATAAAGGTAATTTACATAAAGCACACCATGCGATGGCATCGCTGAAAAAATCCATGGCATGGGATGAGAGTCGTTTTGACCTCGAGTACGATTTAGATATTTACATGATAGTTGCCGTCGACTTTTTCAATATGGGAGCGATGGAAAACAAAGGCTTAAATATCTTCAACACTAAATATGTGCTTGCAGATACGTTAACGGCTACCGACGAGGATTATCACGGTATTGAATCGGTGGTAGGCCATGAGTATTTCCATAATTGGACCGGAAACCGCGTGACGTGCCGTGATTGGTTCCAGCTAAGTTTAAAAGAAGGCTTAACGGTTTTTCGCGATCAAGAATTCAGCTCCGATTTAGGCTCACGCGCTGTGAATCGAATTCACGCAATCAAAGTGATCAAGAATCAGCAATTTGCCGAAGATTCTGGCCCAATGTCCCATCCCATTCGTCCAGAATCTGTGATTGAGATGAATAATTTCTATACAGTCACTGTGTATAACAAGGGCGCTGAAGTGATCCGCATGATGCACACTTTGCTCGGCGAAGAAAAGTTTCAAGCGGGGATGAAACTGTATTTTAATCGCCACGATGGCCAAGCGGTCACCTGCGATGATTTTGTGGCGGCAATGGAAGATGCCAGTGGCGTGGATTTAACCCAATTCCGTTTATGGTATAGCCAAGCGGGCACGCCGATTGTGACTGCGATGGACAGTTTCGATGCGCTAACGGGCATTTACCAATTAACCCTTAAACAAAGTTTAGCGAACTGTGCATCACCCTTGCATATCCCGTTTAGCATCGAACTCTTAGATGCCAAGGGCCACTCTTTAGTGAATGAAGTTCTCGACTTTACTCAGGCTGAACAAGTGTTTAGTTTTGAGGGATTAAGTCATAAACCGGTGGTTTCGTTACTACAAAACTTCTCCTCGCCCGTTAAATTGCAATATCGATTCAATGTGGATCAACTGGTTCACTTGATGCGTTTTGCTAGCAGCGAAGTGGCGCGCTGGGAAGCCTCAGTGACCTTAGTGAGCCAAGCGATTTGGCAGAATGTTGCGAGTTTACAGCAGCAACAAGCCATGACACTCGATCCCCGCGTGCGCGATAGTTTTAAAGGCGTGTTGTTAGACACTGAACTTGACCCAGCATTGATTGCCGAAATCTTAGCCATACCTACGGCATCTGCTTTGATTGAGCAAACTGACAGCGTTGATCTCGATGCGTTAGCCTTAGCCCGTGAATTTGTGTTAACAGAGCTTGCTTCACACTCTGAAGATGAATTGATCGCGCTCTATCGCTCTTTGGTATCAGTCGATAGCACGCAGGCAAGAGCGCTTAAAAATCAGTGTTTAACTTGGTTAGCACGGGTGTCGGATGAGGCAGAAGCGTTAGTGATTGCTCAGTTTGATAAAGCCAGCAATATGACTGATTCCCTCGGCGCACTGACTGCGGCGAACGTGGGTGATTTGCCTTGTCGCGATGAGTTGATGACCGCATTTGAGTTGCGTTGGCAGGACACGCCATTGGTAATGGATAAATGGTTTATGTTGCAAGCGACTCGTAATGCGCAAGATGTGATTGAATGTCTGCGTCAATTACAGCAGCACAAGCGTTTTAGTATGAGTAATCCAAACCGAGTGCGCGCGTTAGTGGGCAGTTTTGCGGCGGGGAATATTTACCAATTCCACCGTCAAGACGGTAAGGGTTATGCTTTCTTAACCGAATGCTTAATGACCCTTAATAAGCTCAATCCGCAGGTCGCGGCACGCATGGTGACGCCATTGATCCAGTTCAATAAATTCGACTTAGGCCGTCAAACCTTAATAAAAGCCTGTTTAGGGCAACTTTTGGCTTTACCTGACTTATCTAAGGATATGTACGAAAAAGTCTCTAAGGCATTGGCAAAATAGCGGTTTGTAGGAGGAGGGCGGCAATCGATGCCGCCCTTATATTATGGAATTGTATTTCAAACTAACGATCAGCTATCGAGATTTCTTACCCTACTATCAAGGGCTTGCTGATAAAATTGAGGTCCGCGAAACGCAAGGACGTATTTTGTGGATTAATGGCCGTCATTTCAGACGTTTTTTAACCGAAAATGGCATTCAAGGCTATTTCAAATTGGTTTTAGATGACAAGGGACAATTTGTTTCATTAAATCGAGTCTAGTCTGAATTTGTTTATTTGCGCTTAGAGTAATTACTTTAAACGGTCGGCTGATTATCAGGCTCGGTTTGTGATATTTATTTTTTAAATATGTTAATGAATTATATGATTTTTTGATATCTTTTTCCGCTTCATTTCTATCCTGCTTTTCTCTAATTTAAATCCCACCTTTTCAACTGCTGGCACAAATGTGTCTACATGCTTAATTCTTTAGAAAATTTTCTCTAACTGCGCCTTGCCCAAGGGGATTAATTGCTGTAACAATGATGTTACCTGTGAGCTAACAAGATGTTGGTTGTAATTCCTAAAACAAAGAATCCAGCAGGGTACGGAGAGCTAAAATGAAAATTGTTAAAAATAGTTTTAACAAATCGGCGCTTGCTTTGGGGGTGGCGTCGGCATTGAGTTTGTTAATGATCCCAAGCGTTAATGCAATATCTTTTGATTGGGGAGAGGTTGAGGGGACATTTGACTCAACTTGGACTGCTGGTGCGAGCTGGCGTGTTGGCGCGCGCGATTGGGAAGGTCAAATTGGTAAGGTGAATCAACCCCAATTCGATTGGTCTAATTACAGCGCATTTGGCAATACAAAATATACTTCAGCTGAGATTTGGGCCCAGCCCGGGTCGTATTCCAGTAACAATGACTTAAGTAACTTACTTTATTCTCAAGGCGATACTACGTCTGAGATCGTCAAAGGTTTGCATGAATTATCGTTGAAATACAAAAACTACGGTTTGTTCGCCCGCGGTATGTATTTTTATGATCGTAAACTGAACGATGGCAATTATGACTACAACGATCCGATCACGGGTAAAGAATTTGACCCTTGCGAAGATAGCCGCGCTTCAGAAGTACAATGTAAAGATATCCGTTTATTAGATGCGTTTGTCTATGCCAACTTCGATTTGAATGAGGGTGCGAATCCATTATCTATTCGTGTTGGTAATCAAGTGGTGTCATGGGGTGAAAGTACACTGATTGCCCATGGGATCAGTGAAATTAACGCCGTGGATTTGAACATTCTTAACGCACCTGGTGCTGAGTTAAAAGAAGCGTTTAGACCGCAAGGTATGGTGTGGGCATCCCTTGGCCTGACAGATTCGCTAACGGTTGAAGCATTCTATCAATATGATTGGCAACCTATTTGGGTCCCAACTCCGGGCTCCATTTTTGCGACTAACGATTTTGCCGGTTTTGGTGGTTATGCTCAAAACGCTCAGCTTGGGTTTAACGCTAACCCTGACATCAACTTAGATTTTGTGATGCAAGAATATGAGCGTTTAGCGGGCATGATCGCCAGCGGCCAATCTATTCCGACGCAGCAATTGGTTTCTATGGCTTTAGCCTACCCAACGAAAGTGACCCTAGTGCAGGATGAAGAAGAACCAAGCAATGATGGCCAATACGGTATCAAGCTGGGTTATTACGCGCCTGAGCTAGGTGAAACGGAATTTGGTTTCTATTTCATGAATTACCATAGTCGTCGTCCACTTATCAGTGGTACTGCTGCCGACTTTAGCACGGGTGCATTGTTATCTGATTTGGCGACGGTAGGCCAAAACTCGGGCAACATCAACCGTGAATTGCTGCTTAGTCTGAAGAGCTTCTCTAAGGCGCAAATCGTCTATCCAGAGGATATTAAACTCTACGGTTTCAGCTTCAACACCTTGATTGGTGATACGTCTGTCGCGGGTGAGATTGCCCATCGTCAAGATGAGCCACTGCAGATTGATGACGTTGAATTGCTGTTCGCCGGTATGCCACAACAGTTAGCCAATGCGGGGCTTCGTCCCGATCTTGATGGTATTTCACAGATTAAAGACGTTCAACCGGGTGAAACCGTCGATGGCTTTATTCGCGTGGATACCACACAGGCGCAGATGACTTTCACCCATCTATTTGGCCCAACCTTAGGTTTAGATAACTTAACTATGTTGGCCGAGGTTGGCGGTGTGTGGATCCACGATATGCCAGGTTTCGATGAGTTACGTCTCAATGGTCCCGGTACGTCACGTTCTGGCGGCAACCCAGATATGCCTGGCATCATTCAAGCCTTGCACAATGGTCCTGAAACTAACCCGTTCCCAACTGACTTTGCTTGGGGCTACCGTTTAGTGGCAAAAGCGGATTTCAACAACGTCTTTGCTGGGGTCAATATGTCGCCACGGGTCATTTTCTCCCATGACGTTGACGGTATTACTCCGGATCCTATGTTCCTGTTCACGGAAGGACGCAAGTCTGTCGCGCTAGGCGTTAACTTCGACTATCAAAACCGTTGGGGTGCAGATATCTCCTATAACAATTTCTTTGGCGGTGTCGGTACGACGAATGCGATGGCAGATCGTGATTATGTTTCATTCAATATCAAGTATTCGATCTAAAAGGACTCAAACAATGAAGAAACTGACGATATTGGCGAGTGCAGTGATGTTCGCACTCGTAGCGCCAGTCGCTATGGCTAAGGTATCAGAGGCTGACGCGGCTAAACTTGGCAATGAGCTCACCCCTTTAGGTGCTGAAAAAGCAGGTAATGCTGACGGTTCTATTCCTGCTTGGGATGGTGGTATCACTAAGCCTGTAGCGGGTTATACCAAAGGGATGCATCACCCAGATCCTTTCCCTGAGGATAAGATTGAATTCACCATTACCAATGCTAACAAAGCGCAATATAAAGACTTTTTAACGCCGGGTCAGATGAAGTTGTTCGAACTTTATCCTGATACTTACAAGATGAATGTGTATAAGACTCGCCGTAGCGCATCAGTGCCGCAGTTTGTCTATGATGCGACCAAAGCTAACGCGACACGTGCAGAATTGATTGCACAGGGCAATGGTATTTCTGGCGCTGCTATTGGTATTCCATTCCCGATCCCAGCAAATGGGTTAGAAGCGATTTGGAACCACATTTTGCGTTTTCGCGGGGTCGATATCGAGACTTCCCGTAGCCAAGCTGCACCAACGGCCGATGGTAGCTATAGCTTAGTGGAAACCTCAGAGGAAATTCGCTTCGAATATTCTCGTCCAGAAATGACCTTAGATCTGCTTAAAGCCAGCAATACGTTGTTCTACTTTAAGCAAGTGGTGACTCAACCAGCCCGTTTAGCGGGAACTGCGTTATTGGTGAAAGAGACCATGGATCAAGAGGCGTTGCCACGTCAAGCTTGGACCTATAACACAGGACAACGTCGTGTCCGTAAAGCGCCAAACGTCGCTTTCGATACACCGGGTACAGTGTCTGACGGTCTGCGTACGACGGATGATTTCGACATGTTTAACGGCTCTCCAGTGCGTTATAACTGGGAACTGGTTGGCAAGAAAGAAATTTACATTCCGTACAACGATTACAAACTGCACTCAGACAAGCTGAAATATGACCAAATCTTAAAACCTGGGCATGTTAATCCTGAGTATGTTCGTTGGGAAAAACACCGCGTATGGCAAGTGAAGGCGACGTTGAAAGACGGTATGCGCCACATTTACAAAGTGCGCGATATGTACCTTGACGAAGATTCATGGCAAGTGTCGATAGCCGATCTCTACGATAACCGTGATCAGCTGTATCGTGTGGCTGTTGCACATGGCTTGAACTACTACGAAGTGCCAACTCAATGGGACACGCTGGAAGTCTTCCATGATTTGCAATCCCGTCGTTATCTCGCCATGGGTTTAGACAACCAAAGTGGTATGTATAACTTCGATGCCAAACTGACTGAAGCTAACTTTACCCCCGATGCATTGCGTCGCGAAGGTATCCGTTAATACGCCACAAATAAAGGGGCGCTCTGCGCCCCTCATTAGTTTAAGGAAGTTTGTATGTCGTTTCGCATCCTTCAGTGTGTTGCTGCATTAAGTTTCGGTGGCGCTTTTTTCCCTTCTACGTTATCTGCAACCCCCTCTGATCCGATTTTTTCTCAAATTCAACCACTTGCGGCTTCATCCCTGATTTTAGATATTGCCAACGTGGGCAAAGGGTTAGTGGCTGTGGGTGAACGCGGTCATGTTCTGGTTTATGACGGCAGTTGGCATCAAGTGGCGACACCCGTGAGCTCGCAGCTGACCAAAGTGTTTTTCCTTAATGACAAACTCGGCTGGGCCGTGGGCCATGATGCGACCATTTTACATACTCAGGATGGCGGTCAAACTTGGCAGCAGCAGATGCATTCGCCCGAGATTGAAAAGCCATTCCTTGATGTGGTCTTTTTAGATGAAAACAAGGGGTTCGCCATTGGGGCTTACGGTTTGTTTTATCGTACTAATGATGGTGGTGCCCATTGGAGCGACGAGTTCCATGAGGAGCTGTTAGCCGAAGAAGATGTGTCCTATTTAGCGGAGTTGAAAGGCAGCGATCAATCAGCCTATGTGAGCGCACGCGCTTCATTATTGCCGCACTTTAATCGTATTTTAACCTTGACTGACGGACGTTTATTACTGGTCGGCGAGTTAGGTCTAGTGGCCGTTTCAAGCGATCAAGGCCAAACGTTTGCGCGTACCAGTTTTGATTACGATGGCTCTATGTTTAATGCCATTGAAACGAGAGATGCCGTGTATGTGATGGGCCTTCGCGGTCATATATTCAAAGCTGACGTGAGTTTAAGCCAGTGGAATGAAATCGAACTTCCAGTGCAATCTTCAATCAATGGGGCGATGTCAGTATCGGACGATGCGGTTTATCTCGTGGGCAATGCAGGGATAGTGATTAAGCTCAATGGGGATGATACCAGCAGTATTGTCACTCGTCGCCAAGGGGAAAACTTAGTCTCTATTGCGAAGGATAATCAAGGGAATATGTGGTTATCCGGCAGCCAAGGGCTGTTTATTCTTAAGCCATAAAATTTTAAAACTACAATAACAGGGCCGAGAAGATGTTAGAAAAACTGGTCAACGGATTTGAGTCATTTTTATTTCGCAATCGTGCGTGGGTCGTCGGCATTTTTGTGTTTTTGACGTTGTTTTTAGGCTTTCAAGCCAGTCAACTCAAAATGGATGCGGCCTTCATCAAAAATATTCCACTGCATCACAGTTATATGCAGACCTACCTGAAACACCAAAAAGATTTTGGTGGCGCCAACAGCATCATGGTGGCGGTGGAAGACACCAGCGGCAATATTTTTAATGCGAACTATTTTGATACCTTAAAAAATGTGCACGATCAGCTGTTTTTTATACCTGGGGTTGATCGCGCGCAGGTGAAATCGATTTTTTCGCCTTCCACTCGTTTTACCGAAGTCGTTGAAGATGGTTTTGCTGGCGGGCCCGTTATTCCTGCGGATTTTTCGACCTCAGTATCTGGGCTCGAAACCGTGCGCGATAATATTGAAAAAGCGGGCATCGTTGGCCGATTAATTGCCAACGATTACAGTGCGGCCATGGTGTCGGCGCAGTTAATGGACTTTGACCCACAAACAGGTAAACCCTTAGATACCATTGCCTTTGCGGCGCAGCTCGAAAATGAGCTTAGGGGCAAGTTTGAAACTGACAAGGTTAAAATTCACATCATAGGTTTCGCCAAAATGGCCGGGGATGTGGCCGATGGTGCTAAGGGTGTATTACTGTTCTTTGTGATCGCAATTTTAATCACCGCCGTCATGGTTTACCTCTTCTCTAAATCGATCATTCTGACCGTTTTACCCCTCGTCTGCAGTTTAACCGCTGTGGTTTGGCAGCTTGGTTTATTGACTGTGATTGGTTTTGGTCTTGATCCCATGTCGATTCTGGTGCCGTTTTTGGTATTTGCCATCGGGGTCAGCCACGGGGTGCAGATGATCAACGCGGTAAGGCGCCGCGTGATGGACGGACAAACCACCAAAGCGGCGGCGGCTTCGGCATTTCGCAGTTTATTAGTACCGGGCGGTGTCGCGTTACTGTCTGATACTGTTGGTTTTATTACCCTGTTGTCGATTGATATCGGAATTATTCGCGAGCTTGCGATTTCGGCGTCACTCGGTGTGGGCGTGATCATTTTCACTAACCTTATCCTGTTGCCTTTGGTGATTTCTTTTACTGAAATTAAAGTCAATAAAACCGCAGAGCCGACGGCTGAAGAAGTCCGCACTGAAGCGATTTGGCGTTTCTTAGCACGTTTCGCGACGCCTAAATACGCTGTGGTGGTGATTATTGCCACTGTGGTGTTGTATTTTGCCGGTCTGCAACAAGCCAATCAGATGAAGATTGGTGACTTACAGGGCGGGGCGCCAGCGTTACACCAAGATTCGCGCTATAACCTCGATACCTTCTTCATCACAGATCATTTCTCCATCACTACCGACGTGATGACTGTGATTGTTGAGGCGGCGCCCGAGGCTTGTACTTACCATGATGTGCTGACTCAAATTGATGAGTTTGAATGGTTAGTGCGTAATACGCCTGGGGTCGAGTCGACTGTGAGTCTGGCGTCGGTTGCTAAAAAAGTGAACGCAGGCTTTAACGAAGGTAATCCAAGGTGGGAAGTGCTGCCGCGCACGACCGCGAGTTTAGTGCAGGCCATTGGCCAAATTCCGACGACCTCTGGTTTGTTAAATGGCGATTGTTCTGTCATGCCTGTGTATTTGTTTATGAAAGATCACAAGGCAGAAACCATAGAAACTGTGGTCGCTAAGGTGAAAGCCGTCGCCGCGAAAATGGATAACGACAAGCTGCAGTTTAAACTGGCATCGGGTCCTGTAGGCGTGATGGCTGCGACCAACGAAGCGGTAGCTGAAGCGCAATTACCTATGATGTTATACGTCTATGGTGCCGTGTTTGTACTGTGCTTAATCAGCTTTAAATCCTTGAAAGCGACTGTGGCGGTAATTATCCCGCTGTATGTGGTGTCGACATTGGCGCAAGCCTTGATGACGCAACTGGATATTGGCTTAGCAGTCAGTACCTTACCAGTTATTGCGCTGGGTGTCGGTATCGGTGTGGATTACGGTATTTATATCCTCTCGACCATGTCGTCTAAGCTCTCGAACGGTATGCCAGTGCAACAGGCATACTATGAGGCGTTGGTCGAACGGGGCAGTGCGGTGATCTTTACTGGCCTCACATTGGCGATTGGTGTCAGCACTTGGTTCTTCTCGGCACTTAAATTCCAAATGGACATGGGAATATTGTTAACATTCATGTTTGTGGTAAATATGCTCGGTGCCATAATTATCCTTCCTGCATTGGCCGCCGTTTTCTGGCGCCAACCTAAGTAGGGTCTACGAATGGGGAGCTTAGCTCCCCATTTGTTTTTGAATACTTAGTCTGCTTTATCGATTGTTTGGTCATTTGTCATTCATTGTTTACGCGAATACTGGATTTCAAGAGGATGTACCACTAAAATTTTCCTCGAAATACAGCGGTTTTAGTAATAAACTTCGCGCGATGATCCAGATCACATTAATTTATCTGAGATCGTTAAGCCGAAGCATCCAAATAATGAAAAAAGCGCTGCCATAGACGCTTAAGGAAACAGCAACATGGCCTTGAAAGATGCAATGCCTTCAGTACTACTTGAAAATGTAGTCAGTTTAATTCACGCTAAAGTCCCTAATTCACAAGCCAAGCAAGTTGAACAGTTCGCCACCTGCCTTTATGCCCACATGTCGAAAGACGATCTCAATGCGCGTAATGACAGTGATTTATACGGTGCGGTTCTCAGTTTATGGAACGCCCTGAACAAAACGCCAAAAGGTAACACTCACTTACGAGTGTTCAACCCTAGCCAGGCCAAACACGGCTGGCAATCTACCCACTCGATCATTGAAGTTATCCAGCCTGACATGCCATTCTTGGTAGATTCAGTTGGTATGGCATTGAATCGTATGGGTATTACTGCTCACATGATGTTACACACTCCGCTGGCCATTGAGCGTTCAGATAGCGGTGTGACCAATGTCACTTATCTTAATCAGAGCCCAGAAAGCACTGAACATGTCGCCGTATTCTTGATTGAAATTGACCGCCAAAGCAGCACTGTCGATATCAAAGCATTAGAGCGCGAAATTCAGTCTGTGCTTGCCGATGTTGCTTCATCAGTCAATGACTGGGAAGCCATGTCTGCCAAGTTGGGGGAGATGATCAAGGAATTGCCAAAACGTCCGTTCCCTGGCGATAAGCAAGAGTTAGAAGAAGCCATTAACTTCCTGACTTACTTGAATAATCATCACTTTACGCTTTTAGGTTACCGCCAATACGATTTGAATCGTGTCGAAGGTGATGTTGAGTTAGTGCCTAATATCGCCTCTAGTTTAGGTTTGATGAACAAGCACACTAAAGCGCAACCTGAGCAAGGTTTGTTGCTATCTAGCTTCTCCGATAGCGCCCGCAAAGAAGCCTTAGATCACAGCTTGTTGATCCTCACTAAGAGCAGTGCCAAGAGCCGCGTACATCGCCCAGCTTATGTCGATTATATCGGCATCAAGCGTTTCGATAAGAAAGGCAATGTGGTTGGTGAAGATAGATTTATCGGTTTATATGCGTCAAACCTGTATAACCGCAGCCCACGTGAAATCCCACTGCTGAACGAAAAAGTCCAGCGTGTGTTAGATCGTTCAGGCTTAACCCCACGTTCACACGACTATAAAGCCCTGCTAAACATTCTTGAGAATTTACCTCGTGACGAGCTAATTCAAGCCAATGTTGATGATTTATCGCACATGGCCCATGGCGTGTTAGAAATGCAAGACAGAGACAAGCTGAAACTCTTTGTGCGCAAAGATGGCTTTGGCCGTTTCTTATCCTGTTTAGTGTACGTTTCTAAGGATCGTTACAACACTAAACTCCGCCAAGATACTCAACGTATTCTGGCCCAGCATTTTAACAGCAAAGAAGATGTAGAGTTTACGACTTATTTCTCCGAGTCGACGCTAGCCCGCACTCACTACATAGTCAAAGTTGATAACAATAATATGGATGTAGATGTGGCTGCCATAGAGAACAACTTAATAGAAGCGGCTCGTTCGTGGGAAGATAAGTTAAGCACTGCGCTTAACAGTGCACTCGGTGAAGAAGCCGGCACTCATCTGACAAAGCGTTATTTCAATGCGTTTGAGCAAAGCTATAAAGAAGATGTATTGCCAAGCTCTGCCGTCGTTGACATGCAACAGCTCGAAGCACTGGATGACGAACACAAGCTCGGCATGTTGTTCTATCAACCGCAGGAAGCTGCGCTGAACGACAATAAAGTGCGTTTAAAGCTATTCCATAAAGATGAGCCAATTCATCTTTCTGATGTGCTGCCAATGCTGGAAAACTTTGGTCTGCGCGTGATCAACGAGCGCCCCTATGAAGTCACGACCTCAGACGGTTCTACCTTCTGGATCTTAGACTTCTTGATGACAGTTAAAGTCGTCAACACAGACAACATCGCCGATAGCCAAGACAGATTCCAAACTGCACTGTCACAAGTGTGGCAAAAGAAGTTAGAAGATGACGGTTTCAACCGCATTATTCTGGCGTCAGGCTTAACGGGCCGTGAAGTCTCGGTACTGCGCGCGTATGCCAAATACATGCGTCAAATCGATGCGACGTTCAGTCAGTCTTATATCGAAGAAACCTTCGGTCGTTACCCACAAATCGCTGATTTGTTGGTGAAGATGTTCATCCGTAAATTTAACCCTAAACTGAAAACCCGTACTCTGGGCAAGTTTATGGAACAAATCAATTTACGTTTAGACGAAGTGTCTAGCTTAGATGATGACCGTATTATTCGTCGTTATTTAGACCTGATTAACGCTACTCTGCGTACCAACTTCTACCAACAGGATGCTAAAGGCGAATCTAAGAGTTATATCTCGTTTAAATTCATGCCTTCACTGATCCCTGAAATGCCACGCCCACTGCCGAAATTCGAAATCTTCGTTTATTCGCCTCGGGTTGAAGGTGTGCATTTACGTTACGGTAAAGTGGCCCGTGGTGGTCTGCGTTGGTCAGATCGTCGTGAAGACTTCCGTACTGAAGTATTAGGTCTGGTAAAAGCACAGCAAGTGAAAAACACTGTGATCGTGCCTGTGGGTGCTAAAGGTGGCTTTGTTTGTAAACAATTGCCAACCGAAGGCGGCCGTGAAGCTTTCTTCACTGAAGGTCAAGAATGCTACCGCATCTTTATCCGTGCCTTGCTCGATATTACCGATAACATTTTGAACGGTGAAATCGTCCATCCATTGGATGTGGTTCGTCACGATGAAGATGACCCATATTTAGTGGTTGCAGCCGATAAAGGCACTGCGACATTCTCTGATATCGCGAACTCGATTTCTCTTGAATACAACTTCTGGCTCGGTGATGCATTCGCATCGGGTGGCAGTAACGGTTATGACCATAAGAAAATGGGTATCACGGCCAAAGGCGGCTGGGAATCTGTTAAGCGTCATTTCCGCGAAGTCGGTATTGATTGCCAAACCACAGACTTTACCTGTTTAGGTATAGGTGACATGGCGGGCGACGTATTCGGTAACGGTATGTTGTTGTCTAACCACACTAAACTGGTTGCAGCCTTTAACCACATGCATATCTTTATCGATCCAAATCCGGATACGGCATTAAGTTATGATGAACGGGCGCGTTTATTCGCTCTGCCACGTTCAAGCTGGGAAGATTACAACAGCAAGTTGATTTCTAAAGGTGGCGGTATTTTCCTACGTTCATCTAAATCCATTCCATTATCGGCAGAAATTAAGCAAATGTTGGCCACAGAGAAAACCTCTATGACCCCAACTGAGCTGATGAAAGAACTGCTGAAAATGCCAGTTGATTTGATCTGGAACGGCGGTATCGGTACCTATGTGAAATCTGCACGCGAAACCCATGCTGAAGTCGGCGATCGTGCCAACGATGCATTGCGTGTCAACGGTGGCGAACTGCGTGCTAAGATAGTCGGCGAGGGCGGTAACTTAGGTTGCACTCAGTTAGGTCGTATCGAATATGCGTCTAACGGCGGCCGTATCAACACTGACTTCGTGGATAACGTTGGTGGTGTGGACTGTTCAGATAACGAAGTGAACATCAAGATTTTGCTGAACGCTATGGTAACTGAAGGTGAACTGACGTTGAAACAACGTAACCGTTTACTGGAAGAAATGACTGAAGAAGTCGGCCACATTGTACTGCAAGACTGTAAAGATCAAACGCGTACTATCTCTGTTACCCAAGTGCGTGGTGCTGAGCAGTTAAAAGAGCAGATCCGCTTTATCCAGTATCTGGAAAAAGAAGGCAAGTTAGACAGAGCCTTAGAGTTCTTACCGTCTGACGACGAATTGGCTGAGCGTTTAGCCAGTGGTCGTGCATTAACACGTCCTGAGCTATCAGTACTGGTTGCCTATGCGAAGATGGTGCTGAAAGAGCAATTAGTGACCCCAGAAATCACTGAAGATACGCTGTTAAGCCAATTGCTTATTGCCTATTTCCCGAAAAAACTTCAGGAAAAATACAGCGACAAAATGGCAACCCATCCACTGCGTGGCGAAATCATTGCGACCTCACTCGCCAATGAACTCGTTAACGACATGGGCTTGAATTTTGTTCAACGTATGCAAGATGAGACAGGTGCCTCAGTTGCTGACGCGGCAATTTGCTACACTATGGCCCGCGAAGTATTTGGTTTAGCTGAATTAACTAAATCGATCACTGACTTAAACGGCATAGTTCCTGCTGTGGTTCAAGGTGAAATGCTGCATCAGTTACGCCGCAATATGCGTCGTGCTAGCCGCTGGTTCCTCCGTCACCGTAACCGCACTGGTAGCATCGAACAGACAGTTGCTTTCTTCAAACCTGTATTTGAACAAATTAAAGATAATGTTCATTTATATCTGGTCGAAGAAGAAGCGAAGGGTATCCAATCTGAGATCAATGCTTTGGTCAAAGAAAACGTACCACAAGCTGTGGCAACCATTGTGGCTAACATGAGCACCTTGTTCTCTGCCTTAGACATTGCCCAAATTGCCCAAACAGAAGATAAGACAGTTGCGCTAGTGGCTGAAACTTACTTCAAACTCGGCGCCCGCGTTGAGCTGCACTGGTTCTTAGAACAGATCAGCGCTCAACCTGTGGCTAACCATTGGCAAGCACTGGCTCGTGCCGCCTTTAGGGAAGAGTTGGATTGGCAACAACGTGCATTAAGTTCAGTGGTACTAAGAACCTGCAGTGCAACCTGTGATGCCGAAAGCGTGATTTCTCAGTGGATTGAGATCAATCAAGGCTTATTGGAAAGATGGTTCCACATGCTAGCTGACTTCAAAACGTCGCAAAGCCATGAGTTTGCTAAGTTCTCTGTCGCCCTACGTGAACTTAACCTTCTGATCCTTCACTGCGAAGGCCAAAAGTAAACTTATTATAACAATCAGAAGCCCTGGCGATCGCCGGGGCTTTTTTTAGGTCGAGGAAAGTACATGTTTTATAAAATCGCACAGAAAGTCATGTTTCAGATGGATCCTGAGCGAGCTCACCATCTTGCTATAGGCAGTCTAAAAATGACCGCCAATAGCCCGCTAATGTGTCTATACGGACAAACGATTGCACCGGCTCCCGTGAGTGTTATGGGACTGACTTTTCCTAACCCAGTGGGACTCGCTGCGGGTATGGACAAGGACGGCGAATCGATTGATGCCTTTCATGCGATGGGATTTGGTCATGTTGAAGTGGGCACTGTGACCCCAAGGCCACAACCTGGTAATGATTTACCCCGTCTATTTAGATTAAAGCCTGCCAAAGGCATTATTAATCGCATGGGGTTTAATAATAAAGGTGTCGATAATCTGGTCAAAAATTTGATTGCTAAAAAGACCGACATTATGGTTGGCGTCAATATTGGTAAAAATAAAGACACCCCAGTAGAACAAGGTAAAGACGATTATTTGATCTGCATGGATAAAGTTTATCTCCATGCGGCTTATATTGCGGTGAATATTTCATCACCTAATACCCCAGGATTACGATCGCTACAATATGGCGATCTATTAGATGAATTATTGAGCGCAATTAAAACTAAGCAACTTGAACTGGCCGAAAAGCATAAAAAATACGTGCCCATCGCGCTTAAAATTGCTCCAGATTTAACCATCGAAGAAATTGAAAATATCGCGCAAGCTTTGATTAAAAACAAATTTGATGGCGCAATTGCGACTAATACTACTTTAACGCGTGATGGTGTTAGCGGTCTTGCCAACGCCAATGAAAGCGGCGGCTTAAGCGGTAAACCGTTGACAGAGCTGTCTACCAAAGTGATCAAACAGTTAGCGATATGTTTGAAAGGGCAGATCCCGATCATCGGTGTGGGCGGCATCAATAGTGCCGAAGATGCCTTGGCTAAATTTGATGCGGGCGCCACTATGGTGCAGATTTATTCGGGTTTTATTTATCAAGGTCCGAAGTTAATTAAAGAAATTGTGAATGCATACCGCTTAAAATAATGATCTTAAAATCAATATAACGATCTAAAATAAGATCTTATTCTTTAACAGCGATCTAAAAGGATCCCTAGATCGCTGTTAAGATCCTATATTAGATCGACTAAGTAACTGTTAAATAATTTGTATTTTATTATTTTTATTTTGATATTGGATAAAATATCTACTATTATGTCCCAGTGTTCAAATATTGGGTCACCGTTATGTTATTAATGCCACAAAAAGATTGGCAATGGAAATATAACGATTCGTATGGTGTTTTAGGCGTATCGTTAGGTTCCGAGATAGAATTTCTGACGTCTTATAAAGCAAAATTACTCATTCCAGATGCCTTATCAAGCATGGAATTTAATATTGCGCACGCCAAATTCTATATGAGCTTACTCGATAGATTACCTAAAACTCTGTCTTTGTCCGATGCTGCAATTGTTCAAATTGCCCTCAATGCCACCGCAGCCCATTTTATGCTGACACCGCAAATGCCAAAATCATGGTTTTTTGATACCAGTGATGTCTGTGTTTATAGCGATGTGGGTAAAGTCTTTGAGCTTAAATGCCAAAAGCAAAGAGTACTCGCCCTCGTGGTTGAAAATACCCTACAGTCCGCGCTAGTGATGTTATTGTCACCTGAATGTGTCTTGTCGGGCGCGAAAACTATGGTGCAGTTTGAAACCATCAAAGTGATGCATAATCGCTTACACCCACTGCGCGCGCAGCGCCACGTGGTTGCGGCATAACGGGGTTGTAGATCAATAGTCATCATTGGTTTTTAATATCTACCATTAGCCATACATCACGATTGCTTTTGATATTAACCACTTGCCGATAATTCGCTCAAATCCCCATGGCGTTAGTGCGTTATCCGTACTCTTTTCTGCTAAGAAAGCCTTTTTCCTAAAATTAGTCACGTGAATCTTCAACACCTTTCTATCTAATGCTACCCAATGATAATTTGTAAGTCTTATTACTCTTTATTGGCTCTGCTTTTAGTATCAAACTCACTACGCAGTCTGGTTTGCCATGGTATTGACTCATCGACTCGCAGCGAGTCCATCCTTGGATGCTCGACCGCCCCGTCCATGGGGCGGACGGTCGTCTCGCTAATCACCATGGCGCACCTTTTTGGCATTTGCGTAGCCTGCAGGTTCAAAAGGCGAGAGTTTGCATTTAATGATGATATGCCCAGATTTTTTGTGTTGCTTGTATATCTCTAAAAGCAAAAAGAGTTTCGGGTGTCCAGAATTTTTTACTTTATGCCTATCAAATCTTCCACATCTAACAATGCTCAGTGAGCGATTTTAAACACGTGTTAGTCTCGATTGCTTATCATGTGCACTTTTTAGTTGAATGCTCTCAGAAAGATTTAAACGGGATTTAGGCTACAAACCGCAACTATTTTAGTGGTGGCAAATGAAAAATTTACGCATAGTTGTTACTTGACTCTACTTAAAACCTAAAGGACTAGATATGCCATATTCTCAAATCCCAAACTTTGCTTTACCAACATTAGCGATGTGCCCTCAGCCTTGGTATGAACTCAATGGCACATTTATGATGTATGAATACAAGCTTAAGAAAACTGGGGAATTGAAATGGTATATAAGATTTATACGTCAAGGGAATGATATTGGTAGAGCCGATTTATATAATGATTTAAAAAGTGCATTTGAAGTTGCAACTGCATATAACTCGCAAATAATTGATAATATTGCAATTCTCGATATTACAGATGAAGAAAAAAACTCATTATTTTTAAAAGTGGAGAAAGCCGTTATGGTTCAAAGTCGGCTTATTAATGAAGAACAACTAATGCTCCAAGAAGCAATTAAAAGATATGGTTTAGTCGCTGGTATTAAAAGCGCAAGTGAAATATTAGTACCTAATAACAATGAGAATCTTAGATTTGCACTTAATGAAGAATTACAGATG
>NZ_JAUOES010000012.1:0-134784 GCF_031932065.1 Shewanella scandinavica | reverse complement strand
GCAGTCCCGGTCATTACGTACACCACCAACACCGGTTCCACCGCGACCCTGAACATCACCGTGACCCCATCTAATGACGGAGTTTCTTTAGGCGGACTCAATGTCCAGGATGGTGAGCTAACTGTTAGCGAAGCTAACCTTTCAACGGGTTCTGCGCCTAATAGCAATGCGCTGACTCAGACTGGTAATTTTAGCTTTACCTCTGTAGATGGTTTGGCCTCTATCACCATTGCCGGACAAACCTTTAATTTAGCAGCGTTACTTGCGCTAAGCTCTAATATGGTGAGCATTCCTACCGCTTATGGCGTATTAACGCTTACAGGTTTTACAGGGGATACCAACGGTGGTTCAATTAGCTATAGCTATACGCTAAATGACAATGTGGATAATGACTCTGCGACAGGGGCGACTAATAATAGCTATTTTGATAGCTTTGCGGTAACCGTTGTGGATAAGGATGGTAGCCAAGCCAATGGTAGCCTTGATGTAAAAATTGTTGATGATGTCCCTGATGCCAACGACGACACAGGCAGTGTCAATGTGATCGTAGACAGCTTTAGAGTCTCTGGCGTGGAGGCAAATTGGACTAATTGGACAAATGGCACAAGCGTGACCAGATTCGATGGTAACAATAATCCTAATGGTGGCGGCACGGATAATGACAGTGGTTTAGATCAAATCAGATGGGGCAATCCAACGAATACCTATAAATCTGGTTATGGTTTTATCGATAATGACAGTGCATTAAATGGTCAGTTTGCCTTAAACCAAGATATTATTTTGGGTACCTTTACCCACTATAACTTCCCTATCTCTTCTGGTGGCGCTATCACAAAAGCAACCATGGATGTCACCTTTTCGGTTACTGATGCCTATGGTGTGGTCACACCTGTAACTCTCAAAGTCAACTTTGACCACAATGAAACACCTAACAACGACAACGATCCTGAAGCCTCAAAAGATATTATCAAGGTCGGCAATACTAATGTAACTTTTGAGCATGCTGGTGCACTTTATACACTACAGGTGATAGGTTTTAGAATTCCAGGTACCAATCAAATCGTCACTGAAATTAGAACGGCTGAAAATGCAGCAAATAGCTATGAACTAGTTGTGCGTGTAGTTGCTGGTAATGGTTACGAATTACCCTCAACTACTGGCAATGTGTTAGCTAATGACGTAATCGGTGCTGATGACGATATCACGGTAATTGGTGCCGCAGCTGGCAACCAAACAGGCTCAGGCACCACTGGCAATATTGGAACCATTATCAATGGCCAATACGGTACGTTAATCCTATTCGCCGATGGTAGTTACACTTACACAGTAACAGCCAACGCCTCAGCAATTCCGGCTGGAGCAAAGGAAACCTTTACCTACACCATGCAAGATGCTGATGGTGATCAATCCAGCGCATTACTCACCATTAATGTAAATACCGTTAATGCGAATGCGCTTAAAGCAGTTCAAGATGAAAAAAGTGGTCCTGAAGATACTGCTGTAATCGGTAATGTGCTGGAAAATGATGGCAATAAAAATACATCAGTCAGCCATTTCACTGTGGCTAACGATACCACTCAGCATACTGCGGGCAGTAAAATTACTTTGGCAGAGGGTGAACTGACTCTCAATGCTAACGGTAGCTACACCTTTACACCCGCGGCTGATTGGAACGGCCAAGTCCCTGTGATTACCTACACGACAAATACAGGAGCAACAAGCACGTTAACTATCGTGGTAACGCCTGTTAATGATCCAACAGTGACCAAACCAGATAACAAAACCGTTGCAGAGGATACCTTAGCGAAAGGGTACGTGCTGGAAAATGATACGGATGTGGATAACACATTATCCGTAACCAGTTTCCAAGTGAATGGCGTGACCTATAATGCAGGCAATACTTGGTATCAATTGCCTGAAGGCTCGCTGCAATTAAAAGCAAATGGTGAATACAGCTTCGATCCAAAAGATCACTGGAACGGTTCATTACCAGAAATCAGTTACACCACTAATACCGGTGCCACAAGTACCTTGAATATCACTGTTCAAGCAGTGGCAGATGCCCCTAATCTGATAATGAATGGTTACACCTCTGTTGCAGCCATCAACTTTGAAGATGCCAAGTTCTCTGGCAGTTGGGATGGTATTAAAGCTAATGACATTAAGGGCCTAAATACCATCGGAACTTGGCATACCAGTAACGCTGGCGGCAAGATTGAAGTGGGTCTGGAAAAAACTTACCTTGAAGGCAGCTCAAACAACAAGGTAATGGAAATCGAGTTCAATAACGGCGATAAGACTCTCTATACCGACATGCGCTTGGAGGCAGGTCGGTTCTATGAGCTGGGCTTTGATATTGCGGCGCGCGTGAATAGCGCCGCGACCTCCGGCCTTACTATCAAACTGGTACCGCTGGATGCCAACGGTAACCCTATCATGGCACAGGCAGTTATGCTTTACGACTTCAACCCAACCACTTCGGGTTGGCTGAAAGATCAAAAAGTTACCTTGCCAGTGGGGACCAGTGGTAATTATCGTCTACTGTTTGAAGCCGATAATGCGGATTCAGTGGGTGCCATCATGGATAACCTTGCATTCCGCGCAGTAGACAATATGGGATACAGCGGTTCATTCATCAAACTTGGCAATATCAGCGCCAATCTCGTTGACACTGACGGTTCTGAGTCACTCAGTATCAAACTGCAAGGGCTACCTGTTGGGTCTGTACTCACAGATGGTGTGAACACTCTCACTATCGGCGCTGATGGCACAGCAGATATCAGTTCCTGGAACAAGAGCAACCTGCTGCTCAAACCAGTGACGACCGGCACCATTAACATCACTGTCGTGGCAACAGCAACTGAATCCAGCAACAGTGATAAAGCCACCACCACCACGACCTTCCCTGTAACTGTGCTGCCGGCAACAGTGACAGGTGGTCAGAGTGTTGATTCATTCATCATGACAAATTGGGAGAACGGCTTAGCACAATTTGCTGTCAGCCTGAGTGGTTATGGCTCAGTTGGAGCGGCCGCCTCGACTCAATACATCGACAAGAGCACTGAGTTGTTGATAAATGCTGGTGCAAGCAACGACTATGTGGAGTTAGGCATATCTACAGCCAACAATGTCGTAAACACCGGCAGCTCATTACCCAACACGAATAATTCGGTCGTGACTCAGGCTGAACTTCTTGCCAGTAAGTTTATGACGCAAGATTCCATCACGACAAATGTTGGCTCGCTCAAGAGCGATGTTTTGCAACCGCTGCAACCCAAAACAGACACTGTCAATTTGGGTTCTGGCAACGACACCGTCAACGGCGGCGAAGGCAGCCAAGTTGTTCATGGTGGCGGTGGTAACGATCTGTTGATTGGCGGCGAAGGCATTGATGGTTTACGTGGCGGTGACGGCAATGACACCCTGATCGGTGGCCTTGGTAATGACGTGCTGCGTGGTGATAGTGGCGCAGATACCTTCGTATGGCGCTATGCGGATGCAGACAAAGGTACTGACCACATTATGGACTTTAAGGTGAGTGAAGATAAGCTAGATCTCAGTGATTTACTTCAAGGTGAAACGGCTAATACGTTAGAAAGTTATCTAAACTTTAGCTTAAACAATGGTTCAACCGTGATCGATATCGATGCAAACAAGGATGGCACGTTCGATCAACATATTGTGCTTGATGGGGTTAACCTCTATAGCCAATATGGCGCAACGAATAATGCAGGTATTATTAATGGATTACTCGGAACCAATGGTAATGGTCCGCTAATCATTGATACCCAGCCTGCCCCGGTCGACCTTGAGGTGAAACTTGATCCATTAAAGTCAATTGAGCCATAAGCAAAAAAACTATTATCCTTAATACCTAGGGGGTCTATAGAAATATAGGCCTCCCTAGTGGATACTTATAAGAATCATAATAAAATCAAAGGATAGATAATTAGGTGCCTGTTACAGCGTCTGAAAAGGTTGAGCAGTGGACAATTTCTGCATCACAGCGAGTTATTGTTGACCCACTGCTAGATTGTTTAGTGCTTCTTACTGAACATTTTGGTAATCCATGCTCAAGTGATTCACTTGCGGCGGGCTTGCCTTTGTCTGGAGCAGTGTTAACTCCCGATCTGCTTCCACAAGCAGCATCTCGAGCAGGGTTAGCGGCAAAATTATCTCGTAAAGGCTTAAATGAGATATCGCCAATATTGCTACCTTGTATTTTGTTATTAAAAGATAAGAAAGCCTGTATTCTGCGAGAATTTGACCTCGAATCTGATCGCGCAGTGATCCAACTTCCTGAGACTGGCGGTGAAGAAGTACTCACTATTGAGTCACTTGAAACCTTATATGTAGGCTACTTATTCTTAGTCAAGCAAGAATATCGTGGCGACATGGGGTTTGATGTCTATTTACACGATAATAAAACCCACTGGTTAGTCAAAACCTTAAAAGATTCCGCACCTATTTATCGAGATGCGTTAATCGCCTCGGTACTGGTCAATTTATTTGCGCTCGTATCCCCACTATTCATTATGAATGTATACGACAAAGTGGTTCCCAATCTCGCTTTTGAATCTTTATGGGTACTCGCAATTGGTGCATCAATCGCCTATTTATTTGATCTAGTTATGCGGCAATTAAGAAGCTATTTGATTGATGTGGCAGGTAAAAAAGTTGACATCATCGTATCTTCTCGCCTATTTGCAAAAGCCATTGGCATACCGCTTGAAAAACGATCACCGAGTATCGGTGGCATGGCTAAACAACTCGGAGAGTTTGATAGTATCAGGGAGATTTTGACCTCAGCCACCATCACAACCTTAGTCGATCTGCCATTTGCACTATTTTTCGTCATTGTGATTTACGTTGTTGCTGGCGATTTAGCGGTGATCCCCGTAGTAGGCGGCTTAATCATTATCGGCTTTACACTTTATACTCAACCCAAATTAAAAGCGGCTATTGAGGAAGGTAATAAATTTTCCAGCTTAAAACATGGGCATTTGATTGAGAGTTTATCTGCACTTGAGTCGATTAAAGCCAATGGCGCAGAAGGTATTGTTCAAAAAAGCTGGCAACAGATGATCGGCCACAGTGCTAACTGGCAATTAAAATCCAAAAAACTCTCAAACTCGGTATCAAATACTGCCAATTTTATCGTGCAATTTACCGTGGTATGCGTGGTTATTTTAGGGGTTTACCGCGTGTCGGATAACCTCATTTCTATGGGCGGTATCATTGCAGCGGTCATGCTCTCAAGCCGAGCCATAGCACCTATGGCACAGTTAGCTGGATTAATGACGCGAGCTAACCATACTGCCAGCGCACTACGTCAACTTGATGAGTTAATGCAGCAAGAAGACGAATTTGAAAACAAAGGCCACCTAGTAAGTAAGCAGCGTTTAATTGGTAAAATTAATGCTGACCATGTTGGATTTAGTTATCCCGGTTCAGAAAAACCCGTGCTTCACCCGCTCTCATTAACGATTAACCCTGGTGAACGGGTTGCGATTATCGGCCGCAATGGTTCAGGTAAGAGTACCTTAGCAAAACTTCTCGTCGGGCTGTTTCAACCAACAACTGGTAGCCTTCGTTACGATGGTGTCGATTCGGCGCAAATTCATCCTAGCGATCTACGCCGTAATTTTGGTTATTTGCCACAGGATGTCACCCTATTTCATGGCACGATCAGAGATAACATTCTCTTTGGTACTCGCCAAGTGACAGAACATCAGCTTATCCGTGCGGTGCAGCTTTCAGGTGTCAGTCAATTTACGCATTTGGAAGCTGAAGGCCTAGATCAACAGGTTGGCGAAGGCGGTATGTCCCTTAGTCGTGGACAAAGACAAACGGTTGCCCTCGCACGGGCGACTCTTAATGATCCGCCAGTATTGTTAATGGATGAGCCCACCGCCAGCTTGGATGCGCGCGCGGAACAACAATTTATTCGCTCAATGCAGAATGTCAGCAAAGACAGAACCTTAATTCTTATTACCCATAAGATGCATCTGCTGCAGCTCGTCGATCGCATTATCGTACTCGAACGCGGCCATGTGGTCGCTGATGGTCCCAAGGCAGAGGTGTTAGAAAAACTCAATTTTGGCCTCGTGAATGGAGAAGCTAAAAGATGAGTAAAAATTTAACCGCAAATGACTTAGACATGGTTGATGATGTCTACGGCGCCATGATGACGGACGCTCCCAGCGGGCACAGATTAATCATATGGGCACTTGCAGCTATGGTTGTGTGTTTTTTACTGTGGGCAGGGTTTGCTAAATTAGACAAGGTCACCACTGGTTCGGGGAAAGTCATCCCCTCATCACAAGTCCAAGTCATCCAGAGTTTAGATGGCGGCATCATGCAAGAGCTATATGTACAAGAAGGTGAAATGGTAACGAAAGGCCAACCTTTAGTACGTATTGATGATACCCGCTTCCGCTCTGATTTTGCTCAGCAAGAGCAAGAGGTTTTGGGCTTAAAAACCAATGCTATTCGTATGCGCGCGGAACTCGATAGCATTCTCATATCAGACATGACATCAGACTGGCGCGAGCAAGTGCTCGTTACTAAAAAAGCCTTAGTATTTCCTGAGAGCATCATTACCGCGGAACCTGCCTTAGTTAAAAGGCAGCAAGAAGAATACAACGGACGGTTAGATAATTTAAGTAACCAACTTGAAATCTTGGTCCGTCAAATTCAACAAAGACAACAAGAAATTGATGATCTTGCGTCTAAAACAACGACATTAACCACCAGTATGCAGCTGATCTCCCGTGAGCTTGAGCTCACTCGGCCGTTAGCTAAAAAAGGTATCGTTCCTGAAGTTGAACTACTCAAACTTGAACGTACTGTGAACGATTTGCAAGGCGAATTGAATTCAATGCGCCTACTGCGCCCTAAAGTCAAAGCGGCGATGGATGAAGCCATCTTAAAACGCCGTGAAGCTGTATTCGTCTATGCCGCCGATCTACGCGCACAGCTTAATGAAACCCAAACCCGCCTGTCTCGCATGAATGAAGCACAAGTGGGTGCACAGGATAAAGTCAGCAAAGCGATTATCACCTCCCCAGTTAATGGCACCATTAAAACCACTCATATCAATACACTCGGCGGCGTTGTGCAACCAGGTGTCGATATTATCGAAATAGTGCCATCGGAAGATCAGCTACTGATTGAAACCAAAATCTTGCCTAAAGATATCGCCTTCTTACACCCAGGATTGCCGGCAGTGGTAAAGATTACCGCCTATGATTTTACCCGCTATGGTGGTCTTAAAGGAACAGTTGAACACATCAGCGCTGATACGTCTCAAGATGAAGAAGGTAATAGTTTTTACCTCATTAGAGTCAGAACTGCAGAATCCAGTTTAACCAAAAACGATGGCACACAGATGCCAATTATTCCGGGAATGTTGACTTCGGTTGACGTTATCACGGGGCAAAGATCCATACTTGAGTACATTTTAAATCCAATTTTAAGGGCTAAGGACACAGCGCTCAGAGAGCACTAAGCCTTTTTATAAACCGGGAGGTTGGTCATGAAGACTTCAGCAAAACGACAATTTCAATGTTCAAAGATAGCCATAGTGCTGTCATTAATTCTGTTACCTTTATCGGCTCAAAGCCAGACGTTAGAGCAAGCCGTTGCACATACGCTTGATACGAACCCTGATTTACGTGTTGCCTTCAACCGCTTTAAAGCGCGCGAAGAACAAGTTAATCAAGCAATAGCAGGTTATATGCCGACGATTGATGTCAGTGGCGGCTACGGCTACGAACAAACTGACAGCGTGTCGACTCGTAGACGACCAAATGTCGGTGATGTCGATAGCAAAGGAGTGGCAGAATTAAACCGCGGAGAGTTTGGTGTTAGCCTAAAACAAATGCTCTTCGATGGTTTCTATACTAGCAGTGAAGTTGATCGTTATAGCTTTGAAGCCAGTGCAGACCAATGGGCGCTGCTTGCTACAGCTGAAGATATGGCGCTCGATGTCACTAAGGTATACCTCAACTATTTGCGCACTGATGAAGTGCTGAAATTAGCAGAGAAAAACCTTAACAGCCATAAAGAAATTTATGACCAAATCAAGCAACGTACTGATTCAGGTTTAGGCTCAATTGCAGATCTCTCTCAAATCACGGGACGTTTGGCGCGGGCTAATGCCAACGTGATTTCTGCTCGTAACAATTTACTTGATGCAAAAGCGCAATACATCAGAATTGTAGAATCGGCACCAGCAGACTTAATCTTACCAGTGCCCGATGCAGAAATGCTGCCAAAGGATCTAAGCTCTGGCATTATCGCAGCACAGGAGAATCACCCCATACTCAAATCTGCAGCAAACGATATTAGCGCCGCAGAAAATGAGCGCTCTTCAGTACAATCTAATTACTACCCTCAGGTGTCTTTGGAGCTGAATGGTAATTGGAATAATGATGTCGGCGGCGAAGATGGTATCTCTGGCGCAGGAGCCTTCCGCAGTGATGTGGGTGGCTATAGCAATGATTTAATGGCCATGGTTCGAGTAAAGTATAACTTATTCTCGGGCGGTAAAGATCTTGCCCGTGAGAAAGAAACGGCCTACAAACTTGGTGAAGCCAAAGAAATCCGTCAGCGTGCCCAGCGCGAAGTAGTGGAAGGCGTCAATCTCGCTTGGAACGCATTTGAATTACTGGCACCTCAAAAGCAATACATCCGAGACCATGTTATAGCCGCAAAAGATACCCAATCAGCCTATGCACAACAGTTCAATTTAGGCCAACGCAGTCTTCTCGACTTGTTGGATACCGAAAATGAGCTCTTCGAAGCTCGTAAAGACTATTTACAGGCAGAGTATGATGAAATCATTGCTAAGTATCGCGTGCTAAATTCCACTGGACGCTTATTAGACTCTCTCAGAGTCACCAGACCTGAAGCATGGCGTGGAGAACGCAACTATGAAGGAGGAGCCAACCAATGAAAACGATAATCTTTTTTCTCAGTGTCACGATTTTAGCTGGTTGTTCAATGCGCGATACAGTTAATATTGACGAAATGACCACAACTCAAGCCTATGATCTATCAGATAAAGATGGAGATGGTGTTATTGAGGCCCGTGAACGCTGTAATGATACCGCACAAGGTGCCGGCACTGACAACTATGGCTGTGGCAAAATCAAAGCGATTAACGAGCGTAAAGAGTTAAGCATTTTATTCCCAAATGACTCTGCTTATATTGCACCAGAGTACTATCCTCAAATTGAGGAAGTCGCGGTATTTTTACAACAATACCCAACGACTAAAGTGACAATTGAAGGGCACACTAGCCGCACGGGAACCTATGAGCGCAACTTAGTATTGTCCCAAGAACGTGCCGATGCAGTCACAGCAGTGTTAGCAGAACGCTTTGGTATCGATAGAAACCGGCTCACAGCTAAAGGCTATGGTTCTAGTAATCCAGTGGTGTTAGAACGTACTCCAGAGGCTGAAATTCGTAACCGCCGTGTCGTGGCTGAAGTGACCGGTGATGATACGGCCACGGACATGAAATGGACGATTTACTCGGTCGATGACAACACACAATAAAGGACTCACACATTAGGTTATGAACGGCAGACTTGGTTATAAACATTCATTATTGCGAGTCTGCCGCTTTAGCCTCATAGCGTCAGCCTTAGGCATATGCTGCCTATATGCTGCCCCCACACAAAACCTTGATGAAGGGAAGATCACTTCAACCCTTGAAAAACATTATGGTGAGCGTGCAGGGATGCGAGCTAGGGCTTGGTTCAAAGTGTTATCGGAAGCAAGTACGCTAGATGAAAAAGAAAAGCTATTGAAAGTAAATAACTTTTTCAACTTATTCCGCTTTATTGATGACAGTAAATTATGGGGTGAGTCAAATTATTGGGCAACGCCGATGGAGTTTATTGGCGTGAATGGTGGTGACTGCGAAGATTTTTCGATCGCTAAATACTTCACCTTGCTCCAACTTGGCGTGCAAGAGGACAAGATGCGGATCACTATGGTTAAAGCGACTACGGTGAATCAATACCACATGGTATTGGCTTACTATGAGACACCAGCATCGATCCCCTTAGTTCTCGATAATCTTGATCATGAAATAAAGCCCGCCACCAAAAGAAAAGATCTACTACCTGTTTATAGCTTTAACGGTAAACAGTTATGGCTCAATAAAGAGCAAGGTCGAGGTGTACTAGCGGGTTCGTCAACACGGCTAGAAAAATGGAACGATCTTAACCATAGATTAGGTGTTGACCGCCTTAGACAACCAAAATTAAAACTGGAGTAGCACCAAAAATGACACTGTTTAGACAGATTTATTCGCTGCTTTTTAGCCTATTTTTGCTCGTAGTTGCAAGCCTTGGCTATGTGCAATTTACTGAGACTCAAAGCTTTTTAACCAAGCAAATGGAGTCAGATCTAAACAATGCCAGCACTTCACTTGGTCTAATGCTTACTCCAGCACTTCAAGCTGGCGATACCGCAGCGGCAGAAACCTTAGTGAATGTCATCTTTGAAGGTGGCTATTATCAAAATGTAAAGCTGACATGGATGGTGGATGGTAAGCAACAAGAGTGGAATAACCCTTTAAGAATTGAAGATGTACCTCAATGGTTTATCAATTTAAATCTATTTAAAACCATCAAAAAACAAAGCACTATCACTTCTGGCTGGTTGCAACTCGCGCAACTTGAGATAACCGCTCATCCTGGGTTTGGTTACCATGAGCTGTGGCGAATCATGTCCAATACTATCATTGCCTTCTCTCTACTTTTCCTCGTCGCCATTTTTACCGCAAGAATTGGTTTAACGTGGATATTGAAACCTCTACACACTTTGTCGGAACACGCGAAAAGTATTGCGGCACGCCAATTTGGCCCAGACATGGCATTACCTAAGACCACTGAATTGAAAGACTTAGTGACCGCATTTAACAGTATGTCGGCGCAGTTAAAGCAAGTATTCCATTCCCTCGACGAAGAAGTCGGCGCATTACGTAAGAAGAATCTTGTCGATCCGGCGTCAGGCCTGCCTAACCGCCAATACGTAGTGAGCCGTTTAAATGGTTGGTTGAGTGAACCTAGCAGCGGCGCGTTATTTCTCGCTAAACTCGACTGGCTCGAAGAAGTGCACAGCAAATATGGCTACCAAGTTCGGGATGAAACCATACGGATCTTGGCAGAGAAGTTTCAGCTGCAGTTAAACGAAATAACACCTTCTGTTATAGGCCGCATTGCCGCCTATGAATTTGCATTTTTAGTGACTGATGTTGAACACGATCAAATCAGCAAATATTTACAAACGCTTATCCGCACCGTCAACCAAGAAATGTCGAAGGCAGGCTGTAAGCCTAATGAAGACTTTGCGATTGGTATTGCGGAGCGTATTGGGCAAATGAATGTGTCGGATATTTTGGCCCAAGCCGACAACGCCCTTCAAAAAGCGTTACAAGAGAATAAAACATTCCATTGGTTTGAAACCACAGAGCAGCAACTATTCACCCGTGAACAGTGGCGGGATAACCTTAGCCATGCCATCAGTAATAAGAAGTTTAAGTTTAGATGGCAGCCTATCCAGTTTTGCGATGGGGATGGTATAGCGCAGCGGGAATTATATTGCCAATTAGAGCTCGGCGATCAACTCGCCCATGCAGGGCAATTTATGCCTTATATCGAGCTCTTATCTCTCGGTGCCTTGCTCGATAAATGCTTAATTGAAACCGTCTACGAGCAAAAAATACTAGAGCGTAGCTATGAACCGCTCGCGATTAACTTAACCCACCAAAGTATTAACGATCCTCAGTTCCATGAGTGGCTCAATCACTTCTTACGTAATGCCGTATTTATTGAGCGGATCTGCTTCGAAATACCTGAGGCAGGCGTTTATAGCGATCTTAAGTCGTGTCAGCACTTATGTAACATTATTCGAGATAATGGCGCTAAGTTCGGCATTGATCACTTTGGCCGTCAGTTTGGCTCTATGTCTTATCTACAGGAATTAAGACCGAGTTATGTGAAACTCGATCAATCCTTCGCCTACTATGATGAGACACACCATAATAGTGAGCTCTGCCGCGCGCTAATCAACGTAGCGAAAGGATTAGATATTCAAGTCATAGTGACGGGTATTCAAGAAAAAGCTCAGCTAGAGCGCTTTAACGAGCTTAGAACAGATGCCTATCAAGGCTTTATCGCCCCTCCGGTGAGTCTTGATTAAGCCGAATTAAGAAGTGAAATTAAAAACAAAAAGCTCCGTAAGGAGCTTTTTACTTTTCTAACGACAGAATGGCTATATTGATACCGTTGCACATCTGTATTGTCTACACAGAGTTTAAGCAAACGCATAAACAATTTCTGTATGAAGCTACATTGCACAAATGCCAAAAAGCCCCTACATAATGATTAAGAATGCTGAGGTGTTTCTGCTTATTTGTTCGATGCGTTGAATTTGGTCGATACGTTAAAAGCGCGAGGATTCGACCTCTGCTTTCTGGCAATAAGGCTTCTAATGCCAATCAAGATACAAACAGCAAACCGCAGATGCAAAAAAGCCCCAGTGTATTCATTAAGAATGCTGAGGCTTTTTTACTTATTTGGTCGGTGATAGAGGATTCGAACCTCTGACCCTCTGGTCCCAAACCAGATGCGCTACCGGGCTGCGCTAATCACCGTAAACTGTTCACTATTTACTTAACTTACATTAAGCTCGCTAGCTATGCGAAGAATTTGGTCGGTGATAGAGGATTCGAACCTCTGACCCTCTGGTCCCAAACCAGATGCGCTACCGGGCTGCGCTAATCACCGAGAATATCAATCTTTATATAAAATAAATGAAATGGGGTGACTGATGGGGCTCGAACCCACGACAACCGGAATCACAATCCGGGACTCTACCAACTGAGCTACAATCACCACTGACTTTCACTTATTCTTGCTAACCTAAAAGCTCACAACTCTGTTCGGAATTGGTGCGCCCAAAAGGATTCGAACCTTCGGCCTCACCCTCCGGAGGGGTGCGCTCTATCCAGCTGAGCTATGGGCGCTCGCCTTGGTTAGCGCCGCATATACTAGGGTCAAATCCCCTTTGAGTCTATAGCTGTTTTGCACTTTTTTTACTGACTGCTCAAGTTTTATCACATTAGCTGACTTTTAAAGCAAAATGCAGCCAAAATATGACTTGGATGTTACAGTATTTCATGCTAATTATAGTGTTTGGTAAATGCAACCCTATATTTAACTAGTGAGTATCATGTTTAAGGATGAAGATGAAACTGGCCAGCCTCGTATAAATGAAGCTGAACGCTTACGCAAAAAAATTATTCGTTTAAAACAATTAGCGCATAAGTATAAGCATGCTGAGATCATTCAAAACGCATTACTCGAAATATCCAATATTGCGACCCATGCTTCTTCACTCGAAGAATTCTATGTCGGCGTGCATAGCCACCTAAAACAACTCATCCCCGCTGATAATTTTTTTATTTCAACCCTTGATATCAGCACTGGCGAGCTTGCTATCCCTTTTTTCGCCGACGAAAAAGACGCGCATCCTGCAGAGCTTTATCCAGAACAATCATTATCAACATTATTACAACAGGGATTAACGGGCTACGTTCTTAGAACGGGTAAGGCTTTGTTATGTGATAATGACAAAGTCAATGAACTGATTGCCGCAGAGGAAATCGTTAACTTAGGTTCTCCCTGCCATTTATGGCTTGGCGTGCCCATTAAACACGATGACATAGTAACCGGAGTGTTAGTCGTACAAACCTACGACACAAATGTCAGCTATGGGGAAATCGAACTCGAGTTGATGACCTTCATTTGTCACCATATTTCAGGAGTGATGGAACGGCTCAAGCATCAAGAGCAATTAGAACAAGCCATTCAACAAAGAACCAGAGAACTCAGCCAAGCCTATGATAAATTAAAACTAGAAGTCTATGAAAGACGCAGAGCCGAGCGCTTACAAAAATCACTGTTCGAAATTGCCGAACTAGCCAGTTCCAGTGCCGACAACCCAGACTTTTATGCCCAGTTACATAATGTCATTCGACATCTTATTCCTGCCAACAATTGCTACATTGCGCTTTTGGATGACACAGAAACACATCTCACGTTTCCCTTTTATGTCTCGCAATTAGCCAATAAGCACCCAGGAACTCGGCCGCTACAGGACGGCTTAACCGAATATGTGCTCAAACATAAGCGGCCACTGCTGTTAGATCAAAATAGTATCAATGCGTTAATCGCCTCTGGTGAGCTGTATTCCCAAGCACCAGAATTAAATCATACTCAGACTATGCATCAATGGATTGGTATTCCTCTCTTTATACATGATCAAGTACGTGGTGCCTTGACGATTTACAGTTTTAGCATGACGCAGAATTACCAGGTCAAAGACTTAGAATTACTGACATTTGTCTCGCAACACATTGGTTCTGCTATCGAGAAGAAACTGTCCGCTGAGTCCTTGCAGCGCAGTTATGAAGAGCTAGAAGAAAAAGTCATCGACCGTACGAAAGCGTTAGCCGAACTCAATCAAAACCTTGAGAAAGAAATTCAACAACGCCGCAGTATGGAAGCTAAGCTAGTTCACGATGCTAAGCACGATGCGCTCACAGGCTTGCCTAACCGCGCTATGTTTATGGAGCGCTTATCTCACGCGATTAAGCACGTCCGTCGCCACAGCTTAGAACAATTTGCCCTACTCTTTATCGATCTCGACCGCTTCAAACAGATTAACGACACTATGGGACATTTAGAAGGCGATAAATTCTTAATTGAGACCGCAAGCCGCCTCAAGTCCTGCATTCGTGATAACGACACCTTAGCGCGCCTAGGTGGCGATGAATTCGTTATCTTGCTCGATAGTATTAACAACATTAACGATGCAAGAGATGTATCAGAAAGAGTGATCCAAAAAATATCCCAACCCTATCGACTCGGCACCATGGAATTTAACTCTGGCGCCAGTATCGGTATTACCATCAGTGGTAAGCATAAAGTCGATACCAGTGAATCTATGTTACGTAATGCAGATACTGCCATGTATCAGGCGAAAGCCAACGGTAAGGGTTGCTATGTTATTTTTGATGATAGCGCCCAACATCAAGCTATACAGGATGTCGAGTTAGAAAATGAATTTCGGCATGCATTACACAATGCCGAAATCGAACTCAGTTATTTACCTGTCGTCGATTTTAACACTGGTCAAGTGCATGCATTAGAAAGCCGTTTGTTCTGGCAACATCCGCAGCGCGGACTTTTGCAACAAGACCAACTCAGTGCGCTTGCCGAACAATCACATCTTACTGTTGAACTCGATAAATATACGATCAGCATCATAGATCGCACTTATGCTGAACTGCTTAAGCAACATGATGAATCGATTGAATTACATGTGATGCTTTCAAGCCAACATCTTAAGCATAAGCACGTACTGCGCAGTTTGAAAAACACCCTCAAGCAAACCCAGTTAAACCTGAGCCATTTGTGGTTATTCTTTAATGAAAAAGCGCTAGTGCAGGAGACTGAAAATCATATCAATGGCTTTGAATTGTTGCAGAAACTCGGGGTGAAACTCGGTATCAGTCATTATGGTAGCGGCTATAGTGCATTAAATAGCTTATTGTTTTTGCCGATTAAAGGCTTAAAGCTCGACGCCAATCTCACTAAACAGATACACGCTGAACAGCAGCTTAAATTAATGTCCGCTTATCAAAAAACGGCATCAACCTTAGAACTGCAAACCTTTGTCGATGGTATTGATAGCCCTGAACAAAAACGTATCTTCAGTGAACTGGGTTATCAGCTGGGTCAGGGGGCTGCTTTAGCCGACACTTTTACCTTAAGCGACACCCAATCACAGATCTGTACTCAGCTCGAATATGCCTAGATAAAACCCGAGCGATTGACTTTAAATAACAGTAAGCGAAACGCTCGTTATTTTTTAAACATATCCCTTAAGCTAGAAATGTTGGCTCGCCCAGTCTGCATCCGCTCCTGCTCCGTTTGCTGTGGTTTACGATTTTCCCACACCACATCATCTTGAGGTAACTCAAGCAAAAAACGGCTCGGCTCACAACGCATGGTTTCACCAAATTGACGTCTTTCACGACAGAGGGTAAACCACAGTTCACGTTGAGCCCGAGTGATGCCCACGTAGGCTAAGCGACGCTCTTCATCGACATTGTCTTCATCTATGCTGGTTTGATGGGGCAAGATCCGCTCCTCCACTCCCACCATAAACACAAACGGGAACTCTAAGCCCTTAGAAGCATGCAAGGTCATCAACTGCACTTGATCGCCGCCTTCGTCCTCACTATTGCGCTCCATCATGTCTCTGAGCGCCAGTCGAGTCACGACCTCAGGTAAGGTCATTGGCTCATCTAATTCATCACCTGCGAGCATCTCAGTTACCCAACGGTATAGCTCTGAGATATTCTTCATCCGCATTTCAGCGGCTTTGGCACTGGTGCTGGTTTCGTATAGATAATCTTCATAATTGATCTTACGGATCAAATGCTTCACAGCCTCGACAGGTTCACCACGCTCTGCATGATCCCCTGTCTCGACAATGAAACGACCGAATTGATACAGGGATGACATGGCCGCCGGCGGCAAATGATGATTGAGTTCAGGCTCAAAAATCGCCGCAAACATAGAAATATGCTTCTCATTAGCGAAATTACCTAAGCGCTCTAAAGTAGATGGGCCTATGCCACGTTTAGGCAAGTTAACTATGCGCAGGAAAGCATTATCATCATCGGGATTCACCACCAGCTTTAGATAGCCCATGATGTCTTTGATTTCAGCACGGGCGAAGAATGACGTGCCACCACTCAATTTGTAAGGAATGCGGTTCGTCATCAGCGCGCGCTCGAGTAACCGCGATTGATGGTTGCCGCGATACAGAATCGCATAGTCGCCAAACTGAGTACGGCCAACAAACTTGTGTCGCACTATTTCCGCGACCACACGTTCAGCCTCTTGCTCCTCGTTGGCGGCAAATAGCACCCGCAGCGGCTCACCATAAGCAAGCTCACTAAAGAGCGCTTTATCGTAAACATGGGGATTGTTCGCGATAAGAATGTTGGCAGCCCGCAGGATCCGTTGACTAGAACGGTAATTCTGCTCGAGCTTAATTAACTTAAGCTGCGGAAAATCCGTACCCAATAACACTAAGTTTTGTGGTTTAGCACCGCGCCATGAATAGATGGACTGATCGTCGTCACCCACTACGGTAAAGCGCGCCCGATCACCCACTAACAGCTTTACCATTTCATATTGGCTGGTATTGGTATCTTGATATTCATCCACCAGCAAGTATTGGATCTTGGTTTGCCAGCGGGTACGCACTTCTTCATGATGCCGCAACAATAAGGTTGGCATCAGGATTAAATCGTCAAAATCTAAGGCGTTATAGGCTTTCATGTGCTGGGCATAACGCTGATACAACATGGCAAATAAATGCTGCTGCTCATCTTTAGCGATTTTGCGCGCATGCTCGGGAATAACTAAACCGCCCTTCCAGTTTGAAATCGTACTGGCGAGCGCTTTGAGTAAATCTTTATCTTCGTCTAATTCGTCTTGGGTTAACTCTTTGAGCAGTGCCAAGGTATCTTGATCATCAAACAGTGAAAATCCCGGCTTTAAGCCTAAGACCTTATGCTCACGTTTAATGATTTCAAGCCCTAAGGTGTGGAAGGTTGAAATCCACAGGCCTCTGGCCTCTTTGCGTCCCATGGACTGAGCGACCCGCTCTTTCATCTCACGGGCAGCCTTGTTGGTGAAGGTCACCGCCGCAATATTGCTTGCCTTATAGCCGCATTTTTCGACCAAGTAACCGATTTTATTGATAATTACGCGCGTCTTACCACTGCCCGCACCCGCCAATACTAGGCAAGGGCCTGAAACATAATGAACAGCATCGTTTTGGGCGGGATTGAGTTTCATCTTTGCGCAATATCCAAACAAGTCGACAGAAAGGGATGGGATCATAGCAGAATCGGCGGTTTTAAGGCTAACAAATCCCCGCTTGGGCTGAGCAGAACTCAACCCAATAGACATGCTTGGCTGTGATTTAAGCCTCAACAACGACTCACTAAAGCCATGGCGCGTTAGCTTTACTTTTGAAACCTAACGCACTGAGTTACAATCGAGCTATTCATTGAAGAGGCGGACAAGATAATGATCAATCCAAAGAAAATTGAAGAAATGGCGAAACAGCTGAGCGAAAGTTTGCCCAGCGGTCTGAAGCAATTTGCCGGTGAATTTGAAGAGCGCAGCAAGCAAGTTCTGCAAAATCAATTACTCAAGTTGGATATGGTTTCCCGTGAAGAATTTGATGTGCAGCAACATGTGCTACTGAAAACCCGCGAAAAGTTAGAAGCGCTGCAAGCTCAAGTCAATGAGTTAGAAAAAAAGCTCAACGCTGCGGGCTAACTTACGTTACGCATATTGAATAAAGCACGGTGAGCGAAAGCGCAGCTGTGCTTTTTTGTTTTTAACGCTTCGAGCAGTGCGTCACTTGGGGAAACAATGCAGCAACTCGCCAGCTATATTCTTGCGATTCATGGATATCCAAGCTTAGTGTCGATAGTGAGCCATTCGAGTAAAAGCCATAGCTATCAAGATAACGACCTCGATATTCATGAAGTAGAAACGCTGTATCACTTCGATAATGGCGTGGTGATCTGCCAGCAAACCGAACAAGATCAACTCATGATTGAGGCGGCATCAGACAGTGTTTGCGAAGACTATCGGATAAACTATCGGGTGATAGCATCGAGCGGAATCGTTATTTCACCGCAGCAGAAATCCTTCAGTAACCTTTGCCAACAGGGATTCTGGCTCAAAATGCAACGGGATCGTAGCTCAATATAGACCCGCAAAATAGACCAGCAAGCCTGCGTAATTGAGGTAAAGCATCAACAGAGGGAAGACGATAAGCGTGATGGAAACCGCAGTGGAATTGACGACTTTTGAGAACCTAATACGCTGGACATTACTCCTGCTTGGTGGCCTGCCGCTACTCACTTATCCCGGAGTACTCCTCGCCAGTTTGATGGGACTGGCCAGTCAATCAAGTATCAAACCCGCTTTTATCACTCGATTAATGAATCAGTGTTTTCTGTGGGGCAGCCTAGCTTATCCTGCCATATATATTCCCTGCTATCGCATCGCAAGCGATAGCACAGCCTCGTCACCCTTAGTCACCGCAGCCTTGCCACTGCTGTATCTCATTTTACTCTATGGTTGCTTTCGCTTTATGGACATTCCAATTAAAGCGACTGATGACTAACACTTTTGTTGCCGTGCGTACTTCTGCTTAAGGCCTTTATGATTTGCTTTAACTAACTTCCAGCGATCGCAGCCGTTAAAGCGGGCATATTCACTGACGGCGATATCAAATGCAGCACAGAAATCCTCATCTAGGCCATTCACCATCACGCCCGCTTCTAAGGTCAATTGCTGCAATAACAAGATGCCCGTTTGGCGATCGGCTTTCACATCCACGCGGCCGACAAAAGTGTCGCGCCACAGAATCGCTAAAGAATAATAACCATACCGACGCTTTTCGGCGGGCACATAGACTTCAATTTGATAATCAAAATCAAACCATTGCTTTAGCCGTTGCCGTTGGATTAACAAATTATCGAAGGGATTAAGCAGCCAGACTTTATTGGGTAATGGCGCATTAAACTGCAATGCAGGGTGGTAAAAGTAGCTTTGCCCTGCCGCCTTAAAACTGGCTAACACCCCCCGTGACTGCATCTCTGCCAGCTCTTGGGCAACAACGGATTTTAAGCCTTTGCGTAGATAGGCAATTTGCGCCGCTGTGCCAAAGGCATGGGCATAGAGATAACGATCAATCAGATAACGGATAAACTCAGCCTCTGTTGGTGCTTCAGTATTAATACCTTGGGGTAACACCCGCGCAGTGAGATCGTAAACCTTCTGGAATTTTTCCCGCCGCACTACCATCAACTCACCACGCATAAAGAGCTGCTCTAGGGCTTTTTTCGCAGGTTTCCAATCCCACCAGGCACCATTTTTACCTTCACTGTGTTCAAAATCACTGGCCTTGAGCGGCCCTTCTGCAAGGATTCTCGCCCGCACTTCCTGCATCACTTTATCATCGGGTTCAAACCAATGCTTACCGCCATTTTGCAACTGTTGTTTACGTTGCAAACTAAACCGGTAATCGGCAATCGGTAAATAGGCCGCAGCATGGGACCAATACTCGAAGATCTCCCCCTTAGCTAAAGCCGAATCGAGCATCTTCGGCTGGTATCCAGGCATACGGCTATGTAATACATGGTGATGCGCCCGTTCAACCACATTAATCGAGTCGATTTGCACATAACTGAGGCGCGAGATAGTCTCAGCCACCGAAGTCTGTGGCTGCAATAATCCTTGCTGCTGCATAGTTAATTGCAGCCATTCGCGGGGTGAAAAGGGATTAGACATCTCGTTTCCTAAGGTAAAACCTGCAAACACTAAGCCCAACAGACAAAACTAAGATTCTAAAAAATGCTGATGTAGTTTGTATCTTTCAAATGAGCCCCTAAAATACACCGCAAACCAGCTCATGCAGCGCGCTATTCGGATAACATAAGCCATTTATAACTTAACGGCTATCGCTTTACAGCCTTGTGAGTTACACGGCTCAAGGTAGCGCCGACCGCGCGCTGACGCCTCATTAAGGATTGATGATGAATCTCTACTATCGCCAAGCACAACTCTGCGGCCGCAAAACGGGCAATGGCACTAAGCTGCCATTTTTAATGAATATTTTGTATTCACTTGCCGCTAAAAATGGCGATCACCAGCCCTTTTCAATGGATGACATTAACGCCGTATTGTTCAATCAACATCATTCCATTGGTTGCTCTATCAAAGCGCCGCTACCGATAGTGAGTTGGCGCACCGAAGCAATCTGGTATGAGTTATTTAAAGGTGAAGAGCTGGTTTATCTGCCCCAATGCATCATCTTTAGCAATGGCGCCATCGCCTATGTCATTGTCGTCATAGGTGATGAGTATGAGCTGCGTATTTGGCCCGATTACAGTAACCGTGAGCGGGAAAAACAGCACTGGTTTTCCCACCATGCCGTAGTCTATTGCGCCGAACTTGACGTCTTTAAGCAAAGCTTCGAAACACTGCTTAAGCATATTCGAAAAGAAGATGACTACGAGAAAAAACACCCCAGATTTGGCAAAGACACCCCACTCTCAGATTTATAAACGTGATTAATGTGTATGGATTTAGCGGTAATTGCCATAATTTTGCCACTATTGATCAGCAACTTGCCCGCAACTCTTACGGGGAAATCTGTTTTAATACCCGCCGTGATACCGAGCTAACTCAGCACAATCTTAGCGGTGAAGTCTCGGTCGTATTTCATAGGGAATGAAATCCAATGTTCAGTATTATTTTCTGGGTACTCACCCTACTTAGTTTGGCCTTATTTGGTGGTGCAGCCTACTTAGTCGTACGCGCACTGCTAAAAAAATTCAATCGAGATCAAGGAATAGACATGGAATCGCCACAGGCACAGTCCTCACACAGCAAAGGGACACCACTCGCCAAAAACACCACCCTATTGAAAGCGTTAACCATAGGCATACTGTCGATCTTAGCTTTGATCCCATTAGGGATCATCATGGACATGACCTCAGATCGCGAAGCCCTGTACCACAGTGTTGTCGATGAAATTGGCCGTTCATGGGGCGAGCAACAAACGCTCTCAGGACCTGTGCTTGTCATTCCCTATAGCTATTTTGTGATGCAGGAAGAAGTCAGCGCCGATGGCAAAAATCGCCATCAAGTAAAGCGTACCTATCAAGATGAATTGGTCATACTGCCGAAAAAACTCAAACTAGATTTAGATCTTAAGCATGATTTCCGTACCCGCGGCATTTATCAATCCTTAGTTTATAACGCCACTTTGCAAGGCAAAGCAGATTTCAGTTTAAGTCATTATGAAATCCCCAACCTCATTGCCTTTGACAATAAAAATGCGCGTCTCGCCTTTGGTGTCTCATCAAATCAAGCCATTGATAAAGTGGATAAACTTGAATTAACGGGTGATGCGGTCACGCTGTCAGGCTCGCTGATGTCGGGTACAGGTTTAGGCACCACTGGCGGCTTAGAAAAAGGCTTCAACCAAGGTGTACAAGTCGGTGAAGCGAGTGACTTTAGTGTGGACTTTGCGATGACACTGCGCGGCTCGCAGTCGATTAGTGCCTTACCACTGGGCGAACAAACCCTGCTTAATATTCATGCGGATTGGCCACACCCGAGCTTCAAGGGATTATTACCCGCAGAACGTGATATTAACGCACAGGGTTTTACCGCAAGTTGGAATATCAGTCACTTAACCCGTAACTACCCACAGGAGTTTATTAAGAGTAATCAATCGACCCTGACCGAAGTGTCGGCCAATGCGATTCTGTTCGAGCCCGTAACTCACTACGGCAAGATTGAACGCTCAGTGAAATACGGCCTACTGTTTATCGTACTGACTTTTATCATGTTATTTATTTTTGAGCTGGGGCAAAAAACCAGTCTTAGTACGATTCAATATGTGTTAGTCGGCAGCGCCATGGCCTTGTTCTATTTGCTCCTGCTGTCGCTATCTGAGCATTTAGCCTTCTTGCATGCCTATTTAATTGCCGCCTGTATTCCTGTGCTATCGGTATCCGCCTATGTCGGCAGCGCCACGGCAAGTATCAAGCGCGGTGCGATAGTGGGCATTATGCTGGTGAGTTTATATGCCGTGCTTTACTCGATACTGCAACTGGAAGATTACGCCCTGCTGATGGGCACAGGATTACTGTTAGTTGTCCTACTGATTTTGATGTTTGTCACAAGGCATCAACCCAAGAACACGGCGTAACAGCGCCCAACCGATCCACCCTTGAAGACCCCCGACAGCGCCACTTTTTGCTGTCGGGATTTTTTTTGATTGGCAAAGCCATTGCCGCGTTGTAGCCTATGGCGTTTATCAAGAGGCTTATATTTTGACCCATAGCGCCTATCTTTTCCGCCGTTTAGGCTTTGCTTGGTTATTGCTGGCAAGCATTCCTGGCTTACTGTTACTGACCCAGAATCAGCTGTTCCCACTGATCGATCTGCACTCTCACTTAGCCCGAACTTTATATTGGATTACCATGACGGGCACAGCACCCTATGGCGTAGCCACTGTGTTGTTTGTGCTGGCTATCGCCTATCGTCTTATGCCTAAAGCTCTCTTTATGAATTTGTTTTTAGCTATAGGTCTCAGCCAAGTCATTAGCTTAAGTGTGAGCCATACGCTCAAATCCTATTTCAAAGAGCCCAGACCTAATCTGGTCTTTTTGGCTGAGCAAGCACTGCCTACGAACGAGCAGCTTTCACTCGATGCCTTTTATCAATTGGATAAACAGGGGCGCTCCGAGACAATATCCAATGCGCTCGATGGCTTAAAAGTGGCAGAGCCTGAGATCAGGCTCGATTCGCGCATCCACCAGCATTGGGAAAATGAAATCGGTTATTCCTTCCCCTCTGGACATACCATTTTTGCTGTGACGCTCGTGCTCACCGCCAGTTACTATCTGCTGCTCGCAGGCTTACCTAGCCTTGTAATAGCATTATGGAGCTGGGGATTATTGATGGGATTAAGCCGCATGCTATTAGGAATGCACTGGCCACAAGATGTGCTGTTTTCGACCTTTTTAGCCGCCTTCATCAGCTGCTTGAGCGTGTTCTTAGTCAGTAAGCTGCGTCCACTCCCGCAAGCGCTCGTGAACAAGCCCAAACCCTAACCTCTGTTGTTGATCACCTCAACCGAGTCCCTCCAAATACTTAGGCCTAGCTAAGCACTGCCTAAGTATTTGGCCACTAAGGCCTGATAAACTCCATTAGCCTTAATTTTTGCCAACCCTTGATTAAACGTGTCCCGCGCGACTGAGTTATGGAACACCATGCGATAGGATGTCGGAGGGAAAATAAAGTGATAGCTCAATGCTTGCTGGGTGTCGATATTGGGTTCAACAAACCGATTCAATTGGGTAAAGATATAACGGTCGGCAATCACAGTATTAATCCGGCCTAAGTACAACATACGATTCTGGCTTAATTGAGTATCAACTTCGCGATATATCGTCTGTTGCGCTACAGCATTAAATTCAGCGCCGAGCAACAAGCGAGCATTTTCAAAGGCTGCGATACTGTAGTTTTTAAGATCGGCAATGGTTTTTATTTCAAGGTGTTGCGCAGCCAAGCTAATCGCCACATTGGTATAGTCGACATAATCATTAGACCAATAACCATCAACACCATTTGCGGGATTCATGGTCATCACAGCATCTAATCTGTCTTTGTTGAAATATAAGACTTGGCGCTTACGAGAGTAAAATTTAAAGTTAACTGACTGGCCCATTTCCTTAAAGGCGGCCTTAATAATATCAATCTCAAGTCCCGATTCGGCATCTTCGATAATATAGGGTGGGCGATTTAACGCACTACCAATGGTTATCGAGGCAGGAAATGCATACGTCGGTAAGATTAATAGGCAGATTAACAGCAAACTCAAGCGCATACAGTGTCTCACTCTTATTAGTATTATAACTATAGCGGTAAATGGTGGGAGATCCAGACAGCGCGCCCCTCACCCACAGTCAGTAAGGGTGATCACTCTCCCAACTTTTAAATCCTGATTTACTCAAGATTTTTGGCAAACTTGGCTAAGGCTGGCAAACTAGGGGCTGACCCAGCTAACCCTAAGCTTTCGATGACAGAAACTCACCCATACAAACTCGATCAACTCGATTTAACCATTTTGCGTTTACTGCAAACCCACGGCAGATTATCCAACCTCGAACTGGCCAATAAAGTCGGCCTATCGCCGTCCCCTTGCTCGCGCCGTGTTAAAGCCCTAGAAGAAGCGGGCTATATTGCCGATTATGCTACGCGTCTGTCGGCGGATAAGTTCAACCTGCATTTGACTGCGTATATCCATGTGCGGATGGAAAAACACACGCCTGCAATCCTCAATCAATTTGAAGCCAATGTACTGGCCTACGAAGAAGTCCAAGAATGCGCGCTGATCACAGGTTCAGAAGCCGACTACCAACTCAAAGTATTAGTGCAAGATATGGCGCACTTTCGCACTTTCCTGTTAGATAAACTCACGACCAATGTGCATATCGCAGGTGTGCATTCCAGCTTTGTGTTGAAAAAGGTCAAGGACCACACGGCCATTCCCTTAAGCCATATCACCATTCAACCATAGGCTATGTAAAAGATACGGCGTTCAAACACAAAGTGCTGCGACATGACTCAGACTTATCCAGTCACTATCGTGACTCAAGTAAAGTCATAGCATCAAAATACCCACTAAGTTTCTGCCATACGGTATTTTTTGACCATAAGATCACAATTCATTGCATTTTTATCATCGCAATTATTCGCTAAAGTGAGGTCGCGAGTTGTCGTCACTCGCAATATAGTCTCGCATAAAGCCTACTGGCGAAACACAACACCAAAATATCAGCAAAATGAGAATATAAATTGCCGATTAACATCATTTTAACGCACTGAAATTGCGTTGAACTTCTTATTTATCCGCCTAAGATACGCCTTCTTTTTACGGGAGGCACAATGCAATCGGCCAATACAAGTTCGACTAACCACTTCAGCTCACGCTTAGGTTTTATCATGGCGGCAGCCGGTAGCGCCGTTGGTGTAGGTAACATCTGGGGATTCCCCACCCAAGCAGCCACCCATGGCGGCGGTGCCTTTTTACTGGTTTACCTGGTACTGATTTTCATCCTAGGCATTCCCATGTTAATGGCCGAACTCATGATAGGTCGCCACGGACAGACCAACCCCGCCGATGCCATGGGCAAACTCGGCTTCAACTCGCTTACCCGCGGTTTAGGCAAGGCGATAGGTTTGATTTCCATCGTCACCGCGGGATTGATCTATACCTTCTACAGCATTCTTTCTGGCTGGTTTGTCAGCTACGCCATCGCCCCGATTGCCACAGCCTTTGGTTCGAACGATACCGCCGCTTGGTTAGTGGATTTCTCGCTGTCACGTAATCTGGTGTTCACGCTGATCTTCAGCACACTCGTGTTTCTGGTATTGCTGCAAGGCGTGCAAGACGGCATAGAAAAATGGTCGAAACGCTTGATGCCGCTACTGTTGATCATGCTGATCGCGGGCGTGGCGTATATCTTCACCCTTAATGGCGCGAGCGAAGGCATTACCGCACTATTAACGCCTAACTTTGCTAAGGCACTGGCGCCAGATACCTTGATCAGCGCACTCGGACAAACCTTCTTCTCCCTCACCATAGGCACAGGTGCCATGATGGTTTATGGCAGCTATTTGAGCCAAAAAGAGAATATCGCCAAGCTGACCGTCTGGGTTGCCTTTACCGATAGTGGCATCGCCTTTCTCGCCGCTTTCTTGATTATCCCAGCCATGTATGTGGCCCAGCACAATGGCGTGGAGATTTTTAACGCCGAGGGTAAATTACTCGACTCAGATGCGCTGGTGTTTACTGTTTTACCCGCCTTATTTTCGACCTTAGGAGACACCGCCAACCTCATCATTAGCGTGGTGTTCTTTATTCTGCTAATCATCGCCGGCCTAACTTCTGCCATTTCCATCGCCGAAGTCCCGACTAGCTATGTGATGCAAAAATTCGGACTCAGCCGCCAGCGCGCCACCTTGATCATCGGCCTATTGCTGACTTCATTATCCCTATTACTGGCGGTATTTTTTGAGACGTTATTTAGCTTCACTATTATGCTCACCACCCAAATCGCCCAGCCGCTGGTCGCCCTCGGCATTGCGATTTACTTAGGTTGGATTTGGCGCCAAACACAATTACTCAAGGTGATTCGTGGACAAGAGGGTGTTAATACCACAGGACTCTTCTGGCGCATTTGGCCAAGGTACGTGAAGTATGTGTGCCCAGTACTGATCATCGCGATCGCCATCAGGCAATTTGTGTAACCCTTTAAAAAGCAAAAATCCCCGCTAAGTGCGGGGATTTTTTATTTAGCAATGGATGATCTAATTAACTTTTTAAAATCATCAAAGCCTTACAGCCACCAATAGTCAATGCGATGACAGCTGTATCCTTTCATCTATCAATAACGTTGAACTACTGAAGGGAGGCTGGATTTGAACGAAAGGGGGGATATAAACGGCAGCCTTAAGAGATTAAGGCTGCTTTTGAAGACGGGCAGATTACTGTTCGATACCAACGATCAACCAAGGTGAATTGGCTTGCGTTACGTTACGCTCTAAATGCCAGATTTCCTTAATGTCCTCTTCTACGCCTTCAACGGTATCGCGATAGCAGCCGCTAAATTTAACACTCACTTCCGCAAGATTTGCATTGTGTGTGGCGCGGACAAGTTCAGCATCCAAAAACATCACTTCAGTGTGCTGATCGCCAACTAACTCGCGACGTTGGTTGCTAAGTTCATTGTAAAGATCAATCGAAACATACTCTTGGATTTTGCTTAAGTCGTTTTCATTCCACGCCAATTGCAAGGTTTTGTAGTGGCTACGCGCACCTTCCAAAAAGCTTGGTAAATCAAAACCTGCAGGCAAATCAAAAGGAACTGCGCTTGTCGCTTGACCAAAACCATTGCTGCCGCTGTTTGTATTGGTGGCAAAACCTGTTTGTTCAGCCTGTTGACGCTGCATATTCGGATTGGGTTGGCCAGCACCCGCGTAGGCTGGTCTTTGCTGCGCCCCCGCTTTTGAGGCCATTACAGTACGGACAATTTTGAATAGTACGAATGCCAGCAAACCGATTATCAAAATATCCATGATTTGAATATTTTCAAAACCACCGCCCATAAACAACGCAGCCAATAAGCCACCTGCTAATAAACCGCCTAACATGCCGCCCATCATACCTTTCTTGCCCGGCGCTCCCGCTGGTGCCGTAGTAGGTGTGTTGGTCGCCGCTGGTTGAGCCGGAGCGGTTTGGTGACTCTTGCCAATAGATTTACTACCGCCAAACTTTTTCGCTTCTGCGACTGGACTAGCAACCAAGCTAACCGCAAAAATCATCGCAAACATAATTAATAACTTTTTCATTTATAAGATCTTTGTTTATATAACCTGTGGTGTCGGCATCATAGCGGGATGACATTATATGTCAACTATGAAAAAGCGGCAGCTGATTGTCTTGTGCATATTTAGTGAGTTCCGATTAAGCATTGTCATTCCCTACAGGAATCTGCCCCCCTCTTACAAAAATGTACTCTGTAAATTTAACTATGATCAGCTCGTTAATTAATTTTTTTAGCTAAGTCAAAGTCGTGGGTCTTCAACCCACACCCGACCAAGAGGGGATCAACAGCAATTCCCTCTTGGATCTCCCTTGCCGCCCTATCGAAGTTGCATGCATTAGATACTAGCCTTGGTCTTATGGACAAATTGCTATCGCTTCCGATGGTACATCCTGTACCCCGAAAGCTAGCCGGTCATATATGGACCCATCCAGTTTGCAAGACATTCGATAGCGATTTTGAGAAGAGTTCATTGCACCCATATATCCGGCCTGTTATTGAGGTATGCCTCTGGCCCTGATAGATATCTGCTTCTACTGTCCTTATCATCCTTGCGGCTTCGTAATGAGCCTATGCCCGACTAAGGTTTTCAGTAGATCAGTCTGACTGTCTCATCATCAAATCAAGTGTCTTAGCAACTTGCTGGTTGGTTAATTATTAACGTTTATTGAATCTATTCAGCACTATACTGGAAGTCGATATTCTTCGTCATGCGCCGCGATAACCCATGCCATTCTCGCGAGTTTATTAGCGACGGCTACACAGGCTCGGTTAAAACCTCGGCGTTCTGCTAACTGGATTGCCCAGCAGCTAAATTTATCCTGTTTATGACAACTGTGTTGCAACACGGCTCTGGCGCCGTGGATGAACAGGGTGCGTAAATACGCATTTCCCCGTTTGCTTATCCCAAGGAGGTTATCTTTACCTCCACTGCTGTGTTGCTTGGGAACTAAGCCACACCAAGCTGAAAAGTGCCTGCCATTAGTGAAGTCTTTACCATCACCTGCGGCGGCATAAAAGGCGGTAGCGGTGACTGGGCCAATACCTGGGATAGTTTCTAAACGCTGGCAAATCACATTGTTTTTAGTTTCAGTGAGCACTTGTGCATCACAACCCTTAAGCCGTTTTTCTATATCACTAAACTCTTCATATAACTGATAAAAAATGGCCCGACCTTTGGTGGTCAGCGCATTGGTTTCATCCGCTAAAAAATCTGGGAACTGTACTTTAAAAGCTGATTTACTCTTGGCTATCACGATGCCGTATTCTGCTAACATGCCTCGCACTTGGTTGATTAAGGCAGTTGATTGTTTGTTTAAACGCTCACGCATACGGTGAAGCAGTTGCACATCTTGCTGCTCGACGCTTTTGGGTTTTACAAACCGCATGTTGGGTCGCTGCGCAGCTTCAGCGATGGCTAGCGCATCGTTGTAGTCATTTTTATTACCTTGCCGAAAAGGCACCACAAATTGAGGTGCGATTAGCTTGACGTTATGGCCCAACAGCTCAAATTCTCTGGCCCAGTAATTTGCTCCACCACAGGCTTCCATCACAATTAGGCACGGCTCAATTTGAGCAAGAAAGGGAAGCAAGTCCTTGCGTCTAAGCATTTTCTTTTTGATTAACTTGCCTGCTTTATCGACACCAACAGCATGAAAAACAGACTTTGCGATATCTAAACCAATTGTAGTAATCTTCATAAGTGGACCCGTCCTCTTTCTGATGAGTTTTAGCGACTACATCGTGGCCCATTGTGAGGCCGATTAAAAGTGGATGGGTCCATTCCATTATCCATGACCGGACTCACGCAATTTATTCCAACGCCCCGCGGCAACTTCGCAGGGGAAGGTCAACTCCTGTTACTACAGAGCGAACTATTAATCCCCAAAGATCTATGCCTGTCTTATCTTGCTTGTTGCTAACACCGTGATGACCATATATGTCCCATTTTTTGCCCTAGGGTTAACATTCTTATCGTATTATCCCGCCAAAAGATGTGTCTTCACTTTCTCGCATTGCAACTTTAGTTTGACTGCTATATTAAATAGTTGATAATTCTATATAAGTTAAGATTAAATACATATATTGGCTCAATGAGCGGAGTTTCATGTGAAAATACGTGTTTTTATTATCGTAGTGTGCCTACTTGTGATTTTAGCTGTCTTCGTGCCTTACATTTCAGTATTCTTTAGTAGACCGCTTAGTCAAAATCCCTCAGATTGGGGAAGTTTTGGATCATACCTATCAGGAACACTGGGTACAATGCTTACGATATGCAGTATCGCTGCACTTTTTCTTGTCTCAAAATATCAGAATGAGCTTTCAATAAGACAAGTACAAAACGAGATTGAAGTATTAAGAAATCAAACAAACATTGAGCGGGAATTAAAGTTATTTAATGATATTTATCAAAAAATAATGAATATACAAGCATTGGAGATGAGTTCTGAATTAATATTTCAAGACTTTAAACTTATTCCATATTTACAATTAACCAATCCGTCTATTGGAAAGGCGCAAGTTATTAACAAAGGCGAACTCGTAATACTACAATTTGATTCAGGGAAGATTATGGAACTTCCTAAATCAACATCTTTCATAGGTTTACTCAATACATATATATCAATATTAAACCATGATGAAATAAAGTCACAAATTAAAAAACCTGAAAATGGTATGTATTCATTCTTAAATCACATATTACCCAACATACAAACACTTTCAGCTCAAATAACATTGCTTACCATATCCGCTGATAGACTTACCTCTTTAGGCTTTAACTCCTCATTGTTGAGGTCTAAGTTCACAGATATATCTAGCATAGCTACAATCTTAAGAGATATTGGTATTCTACAAATCGAAGTATATCAATTATCCTCGTTATATTGGAGTATCCCTGAACATACAGCGAGGGTGTTCTATCCTCCTGCTGATATTAAACAGCGATTATTTGACTTTGCAAAACAACAATTCGTAGAAGATGACTTAGGGACCATCGAACAGTGGAAGCTAGATTTAAACTTCATTGAAGGTGTTACAGGAGTAGGCATAGTTGAGTACAAACTAGAAAATGATGATATATGTTATAGTTATCGTGCAGACAAGAATTCACTAACTAAAAAGACAAACCATAATTAAATATCAGGACATATATGGTCACCTCGGGGTTAGCAACAAAAGATGGGACAGTCATAATTCTTTTGGGACTAACAGCCGACACTGAAATCACAGAAGTTCACCATCCCCTCGGAGTTGCCGCAGGGCATTTGCGTTCGTTGCGTGAGCGAGGCATGGAAGCCGAGATAGCGTCAGTCGAATCAGGGACGAGCGTCTGACGCGATAGCATAAGAACGCTAAATGCCCAAGGGGCTTTCAACTCCGTTAGGGGCGTCTTGGAGAATCCAAGGAGGATAGGACGAGCAGTCCTCCTTGGTCGGGTGTGGGGTGAAGCCCCACGACTTTGATTCACCTCGGCCGTAAGGCCGCAAGTATGTTTAATCAAATACAACTTTAAAACCGAGACCCCTCTACAGCCCGCGGAACATTATTCTGGATGAGTTCAGAAAATATCAGCTAAGGGCAACCAGCTGAAAAGTATAAATCCCCGCATTACGGGGATTTATAAACTATCAAAGACAGCTAAAACTAACTAAGTTACAAACACTTTCCATCCGATGAGTCATCGGAAGAAAGTGCTCGGCTAATGCTGCCGAAGATAGCGGTTAAAATCCCGATGCCCACATCCATCTGCCGGGCATTGCTATCATCACCGCTGGCCTCGCGTTGACTCTGATTACCTGCTGTACCTCGCACAAAATCACAACTGGCATTGCTCATATTGAAGGAGGCACAACCGCTTAAGATCAGTATCAAACCGCCAATCAATAAACGTGAGCTAACTAAGCGCAAACTCACTCTGCGTAACATCCTTATACGCGAAACAGACATACTAATTCAGCACCTCTTCTAGGGCGCGCAAACAGAGCGCGACATTCTCGCGGCGGGCGCCAAAGCCCATTAGACCGATACGCCATGCTTTACCCGCAAGGGCGCCAAGGCCTGCGCCGATTTCGAGGTTGTAATCCTTCAGCAAACGAGTGCGCACTGCGGCATCATCCACACCTGCGGGGATATAAACCGTATTCAGCTGCGGTAGGCGATAATCTTCGGCAACCACAAAATTAAGCCCTAACTTTTCCAGCCCAGCACGCAGCACTAAATGCATTTCGTGATGGCGTTGCCACGCATTCTCTAAGCCTTCGGCCGCCAAAATACGCAGAGATTCATGCAGTGCATACAGGGCATTCACTGGCGCAGTGTGATGATAACTGCGTTTGCCGCCCGCGCTGGTCCAATAGGCCATCACTAGACTTTGATCGAGGAACCAACTTTGCACCGGGGTTTTACGATTCTTGAGTTTTTCTACCGCTGCGCTCGAGAAAGACACGGGCGATAAACCCGGTACACAGGAGAGGCACTTTTGACTGCCGGAATAAATGGCATCTATGCCCCATTCATCGACTCTTAACTCGACACCGCCAAGGGAAGTCACGGCATCGACGATTGATAAGCAGCCGTATTGTTTAGCTAATGCACACAAGGTTTTGGCATCGGACAAAGCACCAGTAGAGGTTTCGGCGTGCACAAAGGCTAAAAACTTGGCATCGGGATTGGCTTTAAGCGCCGCTTCCACCGCAGCAGGGTCGACAGGTGCGCCCCACTCATTGTCCACCAGCACTGCAATGGCGCCAACGCGCTCGACGTTTTGGCGCATACGCTCACCAAACACACCGTTACGACAGACAATAACTTTCTCACCCGGCTCGACTAAATTAACGAAACAGGTTTCCATGCCCGCACTGCCCGGCGCAGAGACCGCCATAGTCATTTCGTTTTTAGTTTGGAAGGCGTATTGGATCAGGCTCTTAAGCTCATCCATCATGCCGACAAACAGCGGATCTAAGTGGCCAATTGTCGGTCTGGACTGCGCCGCAAGCACTTCGGGATAAACATCCGACGGGCCAGGGCCCATCAAAATACGGCGAGGAGGATTAAAAGCGGTAAAACGCGGTGCTGGTAACATCATGTCTCCTTAATGCGTGCAGGTCGAGGTCTCGTTGTTATTCGTTAGCCGTTCTGTTTTAAGAAACTGCCAGTTAATCGTTAACGGGTTAAGTCAGTAACTAAACTGTGACGTATTAATCGGCGGCTAGAGTATTAAGTCTACAAAACTACCACAAAAAAGGGCGCATGTGCGCCCCTCCTTTAGCCTAACTTTGACTTAACTTGTGCCTAACTTTGCCTAACATGTCATCGCGTCGATCACAGCTATGTGCATCACAGCGAACGCTATAAGACTTTGTTGCCGTTACCCGCATTTAAAAACAGCTGATAGGCAGGACTTTGAGTTTCCTCTTGATAGACAAAACCCAGTTCAGTTAAAAACTGTTGGAACGGCAAGGCATCACTCGCGGGCACTTCAAACCCCGCCAGTACTCGGCCAAAGGCCGCGCCGTGGTTACGATAATGGAACAGACTAATGTTCCATTTGCTCTGCAAGGTAGTTAAAAACTTCAGCAGCGCACCGGGATGTTCAGGGAATTCGAAGCTAAACAAACGCTCTTCTAAAGGTTCAGGTGGATGACCGCCGACCATATAGCGCACATGCAATTTCGCGGTTTCATCGCCGGATAAATCCTGCACTTCAAAATCGTTAGCCTCTAAGGTAGCGATGATTTGTTCAAGCTCGCCTTGGCCTCTGCTTAGGCGAATGCCAGCAAACACCACGGCCAGATCGCGACTGCTGAAACGATAGTTGAACTCTGTCATCACCCGCTTATCGAGTAACTCACAGAATTTTAAGAAACTTCCCGGACGTTCAGGGACTTTCACTGCCAGTACTGCTTCTTTTTGCTCACCGAGTTCGCAGCGTTCAGACACATAACGCAGGCTGTGGAAATTCACATTCGCGCCACTCAAAATCGCGGCGACTTTCTCGCCTTTACCGCTGTTGCCACTGGCATTGGCGCTGACATATTTTTTAAGCCCAGCCAAGGACAAAGCCCCAGCGGGTTCAGCAATCGCACGGGTATCTTCGAAGATATCTTTCACCGCAGCGCAGATTTCATCCGAGGTGACAGTCACTACTTCATCGACATACAGTTTGGCGACTCGAAATGGCTCAGTGCCAATACGCTTTACCGCCACGCCGTCGGCAAATAAACCAACTTGCGCCAGTGTCACCGGCTCGCCCGCTTCCATCGCCGCCTTTAAACAGGCGGCATCTTCAGGCTCGACGCCGACAATTTTTACCTGCGGCATCACCGCCTTGTAATAGGCTGCGATACCCGCGATTAAACCGCCGCCGCCCACGGGCACAAATACCACTTCGAGATCGCGCTGCTGCTGCAACATCTCTTGGGCGATAGTGCCTTGGCCTGCGATCACTGCTTCATCATCAAAGGGCGCGATATAGACTCGGCCCTCTTCTTTAGCCATCGCCATCGCATAGCCATTGGCTTGATCGAAGGCTTGGCCGTGCAATACCACGTTGCCACCTAAACGGCGCACCGCATCGACTTTAATATCGGGCGTCGTCTCAGGCATCACAATTACAGCATCCACGCCGCGACTCGCCGCCGACATCGCCACACCCTGAGCATGATTGCCTGCCGAAGCACACACCACACCGCGCTGACATTCTTCTTTCGTCAGCTGGGCGATACGGTTATAGGCACCGCGTAACTTGAAGGAATGCACTGGCTGCATATCTTCGCGCTTCAAAAATACCTGACAACCTAAACGCGCCGATAACTTGTTCATGCTTGAAAGCGGCGTCACTTTCGCTATGTCATACACAGATGACAACAGGATTTTTTGCAGATAGCTTTGTGCCAACTGAAAATGTGCTAAATCCGTCCGAGCTTGCGATGCAAGTGGCAACATATTAGTCCTCCAGTTTACTGCGATCGCGCACCGCGCCCTTATCGGCACTGGTGGCGAGCATGGCGTAGGCCTTAAGCGCGAGTGATACATAACGTTGGCGACCGATAGGTTTCCACGCCATTGGGCCAAGACTGTGCATTTTTTCGCGGCGAGCATTGAGTTCAACATCACTTACTGCCAACTTGATACTGCGCTTTGGTATATCAATTTCGATGCGATCGCCATTTTCAATCAAGGCGATTGTGCCACCCGCAGCCGCTTCGGGTGAGACGTGGCCGATAGATAAACCTGAAGTGCCACCGGAGAAACGACCGTCGGTTATCAGCGCACAGGCTTTACCTAAGCCACGTGATTTTAAGTAACTGGTTGGGTACAACATTTCTTGCATACCCGGGCCGCCTTTCGGGCCTTCGTAACGGATAACAACCACATCACCCGCCACCACTTCGCCACCTAAAATACCCGCCACTGCGTCATCTTGGCTTTCATAGACGCGCGCCGAGCCAATAAAGGTTAGATTCGATTCATCCACGCCCGCCGTTTTAACGATACAGCCGTTTTCGGCCACATTGCCCGACAATACGGCAAGACCGCCCTCTTGGCTAAAGGCAAACTCGCGGCTACGGATACAGCCTTCTTGTCTGTCGTTATCCAGTGACGGCCAGCGACAATCTTGGCTAAAGGCTTTAGTGGTCGGGATGCCCGCTGGCCCCGCCATAAAGAAGTGTTTTACTTTTTCATCTTGCGTCTGCATCACATCGTACTGGGCCAATACCGATTTCAAGGTCCCGCTGCCCGGCGTGCCGTCATTGTCGGCCGCCACATGGAACACATCGGTATGCAGTAATCCAGCTCTGTCGAGTTCGCCTAAAATCCCCATCACGCCGCCCGCACGGTGCACGTCTTCCATATGGTATTTAGGCGTCGATGGCGCAACCTTACAAAGGTGCGGCACCAGGCGCGACATACGGTCGATATCCGCCATGGTAAAATCAACATCGGCTTCCTGCGCGGCGGCCAATAAATGCAATACGGTGTTAGATGAACCGCCCATGGCGATATCTAAGGTCATAGCATTTTCGAAGGCTTTAAAGTTCGCGATATTACGTGGTAATGCTGATTCATCATCTTGATGATAATAACGTTTTGCCAGCGCCATCACGCGGCGACCCGCTTCTAAAAACAGCTCGCGGCGATCGGCGTGGGTTGCCAACATAGAGCCGTTACCCGGCAGCGATAATCCTAGGGCTTCGGTTAAACAGTTCATTGAGTTGGCGGTAAACATGCCCGAGCAAGAACCGCAGGTTGGGCACGCGCTACGCTCAATTTTGGCACTGTATTCATCGCTCACATTCGAGTCGGCGCCCGCCACCATAGCATCGACTAAATCAAGTTTGATGAGCTTATCCGACAACTTAGTTTTACCCGCTTCCATCGGTCCGCCAGACACAAATACGACGGGAATATTGAGGCGCAGCGCCGCCATCAACATGCCGGGGGTGATCTTGTCGCAGTTGGATATACACACTAACGCATCGGCGCAGTGGGCGTTAACCATGTATTCCACACTGTCGGCGATAAGCTCGCGCGATGGCAGACTGTACAGCATGCCGCCGTGGCCCATGGCGATACCGTCATCGACGGCGATCGTATTGAATTCTTTTGCGATACCGCCCGCTTCCTCGATGGCGCTTGCAACGAGTGAGCCCATGTCTTTTAAGTGCACGTGGCCCGGTACAAACTGAGTAAAGGAGTTAGAAATAGCGATAATTGGCTTACCAAAATCATTGTCTTTCACCCCTGTGGCGCGCCATAACGCGCGGGCACCCGCCATATTGCGGCCTTCGGTACTGGTAGCTGATCGTAACTTTGGCATTGACTGTATCCTTTATCTCAAATCGAAAATCGTATTCTTAATTCTTATGGCGCAGGCTTACGCATTCGCCCTTTGTTGCAAGCTCAGTGGTAACAATACCTTACATTGAGTCACATCAATCAGTTTATTCAGCTGATTACTTAAGAGTTCGATGGCACGTTCGCTATCGACCTCCATATCCAGCGACAGGCTCGCATCGTCGTTCATGCGCATCTGCATTTGGGTAATCGTAAAGCCGCGATGGCGAGTCACGCGCAAAACACGCTCAAGCACTTCGGGGCGTTGTTGAACCGTTAATTCCAGAGAGTGGATCATGTTTGTTTCTCCATTTCGTCCATCATATCGCTGTTTGATGCACCGGGGGGCACCAGTGGCCAAACGTTAAAAGCATCGTCGATTGCAACGTGTAACAAATACGGGCCCTTAGCCGCTAACATTTCGGTTAAGGCTTCTTCCACTTCGTCGGAAGAAAAAATAGTGCGGCCGGGAATATCAAAAGCAGAGGCCAATAAGACAAAATCAGGGTTATCGGATAAATCCGTTTCACTGTAGCGCTCTTCAAAAAATAGCTGTTGCCACTGCTTCACCATGCCAAGCTTTTGGTTATCAACCAGCACGATTTTCACCGGCAGCTTACGGCGTTTGATGGTGGTCAGCTCCTGCACATTCATCATAAAAGAACCATCGCCAGAGACAGTCACCACTGTCGCATCGGGACGGGCCACTTGCGCACCAATGGCGGCGGGTAAGCCAAAACCCATAGTGCCTAAGCCCGCGCTGGACAGGTGATCTTCAGGGCGGCGGAACCACATATGCTGGGCCACCCACATTTGGTGCTGGCCCACATCGCAACAAACAACATTGTCCTCGGGTAACTTATTGGCTAAACGGCGCAGCAGCGCAGGGGCGTAAATCAAACTGCCGGGGTGTTGATAATCCCATTGATGCTTACGACATAAATGCTCCACTTCAGCCTGCCAAGGCGTAATGTTCATCGACATGGCTAAGGTGGGGAGGATTTGGCGTAAGTCACCGGCGATTGCCACCTCTGGCATACGTAACTTGCCCAGCTCAGCGGCGTCTATGTCTAAATGGATCACTTTGGCCTTGTCGGCAAAGCTCGCTAAACGGCCGGTGACTCTGTCGTCGAAACGGGCGCCCACCACGATCAGCAAATCACAATCCTGTACCGCTAAGTTAGCCGCCTTGCCACCATGCATGCCTAACATGCCTAAGTAACCGGGCGTGCCGTGGGCGATACTGCCAAGCCCTTTCAAGGTTGCGACCGAAGGTATGCCCGTCACTTTGATAAACTCACGCAGTTGATCGACCGCGCCCGCCATGCCCACACCGCCGCCGACATACAACATAGGTTGTTTCGCTTCAGCCAGCAGTGCACGAGCAGCCTCGATATCACTCATCTCGGCTTGGGGTTCGTTGGTGACGGCCAGCAAAGGTGTACGGTATTCGAGGTGAGCGAGTTGGATATCCTTCGGGATATCGACCAACACAGGACCAGGGCGGCCGGATGCGGCGATCTCAAAAGCTTGATATAAGGTTGGGATAAGATCGTTGATGTTTGTCACCATAAAACTGTGCTTAGTGCAGCTCAGTGACATGCCCAGCACATCGATTTCTTGAAACGCATCTGTGCCGATAACGGCGGTGGAGACTTGGCCTGTGATAGCCACGATAGGCACTGAATCTAACAGCGCGTCGGCTAAGGAAGTGATCAGGTTAGTCGCGCCAGGGCCTGATGTCGCAAAGCACACGCCGGTTTTACCGCTGGCTCTTGCGTATCCTACGGCAGCAAAGGCCGCGCCTTGTTCGTGACGGCTTAAGAGATGTTCAACAGGGCTTCCATAGAGGGCATCGTATATTGGCATAATGGCACCACCTGGGTAACCAAACACTGTGGTGACTCCATGTGCTGCTAAAACTTTGATTACCGCGTCTGCACCTCTGATCATCTGCCCTGGTTCCATATTCTCTCTCGCTACGTTAGTCCTGAATTGCCGAAAATCGACGCTAATTTTTTACTCTTTCGAAATCTTTACTCTTTCGAAGCTTAGAACCTTGCTCTAGGCCCTGAAACGAAGAACCCCCCGGTCCTTTCGGAGCGGGGGGTTCTTTCGAAACTTTTAACCTTTTAGGTCTATCAGTTCGCCATGCGCCGCCCCCGCTGTGATTTAATAATCACGACGGTAATAATCACGAGAATGAGCTTGGCAGCTTGGTTAAACATCAATATGGATTCCTAATCGGTGTTTCTAAAATTTGGGTATTGAATGAAAGTTAGTATCGCTTTGGACTTTGCCCTAGAGCGAGCTATTAGCTTTACCATAAAGCAACGGCCAAACACAATAAAAAATATCTTTTGTCAAAAAAAATTCAGCTTCCCTGCCGAGACAATGCAAAACAACAAAGTAAAACGTTAACTGTTGAGCCTCAGTCGGCGCGATTCACCTACTGAACGATAGACTCACTAACTGTGTCGTTTTTGCCCGCTCGACAACCCACTGAACAGGAAAAAATTTGTTTCTCACTAACTGATTTATCACTAAGCTGATTCATCACTAAGCAAGCTCAAGATGCGCGTTTCACTATCTTGAGCTTGCTTGGGAACTGAGCTGAGACCCAAGTCCTTTGAGTATCAACCCTCTCCCCCAATGCTGGGCTTAACTCACTATCACTTAAGCCTCAACAATGCTCTTCATATCTGTCATGTAACCGCGAAGCTCAGCGCCAACATATTCCACTGCCGTTTCACGAATCGCTTCGTTAACAGCGATGAGCGTTAGGTTGTCGACACCGGTTGCGCTGTCTTTCAGGCCAGCACCTAAATACTCAGATGACATGGCATTAACGTAGTCGCGCAGCATAGGTACGGCGGCGTGATTAAACAGGTAGCAACCGTATTCGGCTGTGTCTGAAATCACTACGTTCATTTCGTACAAACGCTTACGAGCAATCGTGTTAGCGATAAGTGGGGTTTCGTGCAGTGATTCGTAATAAGCCGACTCTTCCACGATACCCGCAGACACCATAGTGTCGAACGCCAGTTCCACACCCGCTTTGATCATAGCGACAAGGAAAATACCTTTGTCGAAATAGGTTTGTTCGTCGATATGCTCGCTCGATACGGGCGCATTTTCGAAACCTGTTTCGCCAGTTTCGGCTCTCCAACGCAGTAAGTTCGCATCATCGTTTGCCCAGTCTTCCATCATAGTGCGAGAGAATTCGCCGCTGATGATGTCATCCATGTGCTTTTCAAATAATGGCTGAAGGATTTCTTTTAAATCTTCTGCAATTTCAAATGCTTTAATCTTAGCTGGATTAGACAAACGGTCCATCATGTTAGTGATACCGCCGTGTTTCAGCGCTTCAGTGACCGTTTCCCAACCTTGCTGGATAAGCTTGGCCGCGTAGCCTGGCTCAACGCCATCGGCGATCATTTTCTCGTAACCTAAGATGGCACCCGTCTGCAACATACCACACAGAATGGTCTGCTCGCCCATCAGATCCGACTTCACTTCTGCGATGAAAGACGACAGTAAAACACCGGCTCTGTCTCCACCCGTTGCGCTAGCATAGGCTTTAGCAATCTCTAAACCGTCACCGTTTGGATCGTTTTCTGGGTGAACCGCGATAAGGGTAGGCACACCAAAACCACGTTTGTATTCTTCACGCACTTCAGTGCCTGGGCACTTAGGCGCAACCATCACTACAGTGATATCGGGACGAACTTGCATGCCCTCTTCAACGATGTTGAAGCCATGTGAGTAAGACAAGGTAGAGCCTTGCTTCATCAGTGGCATAACCGCGTTAACCACGTTGGAATGCTGTTTGTCTGGCGTCAGGTTAAGCACCAGATCCGCCGCAGGGATTAATTCTTCAAAGGTACCGACACAAAAACCATTGTCGGTTGCTTTTTGCCATGAGGCACGTTTCTGTTCAATCGCTTCAGGACGCAGGGCAAAAGAGATATTCAGACCCGAATCACGCATGTTCAAGCCTTGGTTAAGACCTTGAGCACCACAACCTAAAATAACAATATTCCAATCTTTTATGTAGTTACAGCCGTCGCTAAACTCAGAGCGATCCATAAAACGACATTGGCCAAGCTGTGCTAATTGTTGACGTAAATTCAGAGAGTTAAAATAGTTAGCCATCTGATATACCACCTATAAGTCAGAAATTTTGGACACAACCAAACTAACATAATGTTACGGCTTGGTTGTGATTGAAATCACTATAACCCATGCTTATCATTGCTTAAAATGATATATTCGAAACTTAATATTGCATTATGCGCAACGTCAACGGCAATCATGGATTCATAACACTGACAGTAATATCGGCACCAATATGCAGCACCCAATCACGCCGTCACTCAAGCTAGGCTTAAGTTCAAACTAAACAGGATAAGCTCATGGATATTCGTACCCTCAAATTGTACCTGCACTTATGTGACAGTTTGCACTTCGCCAAGACAGCGGAGCAGATGCATGTGAGCCCATCGACCTTAAGCCGAGCCCTGCAAAGATTAGAAGAGGAAGTGAACGCTAAGCTGTTAGAGCGGGATAATCGCAGTGTGACCTTAACCCACGCGGGACGCGAGTTTAAGCTGTTTGCCGAGCAAACTTTGAACCATTGGAGCACACTCAAGCACAGTATCGATCTCAAGCAGGACGTACTGCGCGGTCGGTTAAATCTGTATTGCTCGGTCACCGCAGCCTACAGTCATTTACCGGGTTTATTGGATTTATTCCGCCAAGAACATCCCTTCGTCGAGATTGCCTTAACCACGGGAGATGCGGCGAACGCACTGGCCGAAGTGCAGCAGAATCGCGCCGATATCGCCATCGCCGCCCTGCCCGATCCGTTTCCCAGCAGCTTACACTTTGCCAAAATCGACGATGTGCCGCTGTCGATTATCGCCCCAACCATACGTTGCGCGGTGCAGCAGCAGATTTCCCAAACGCCCATCGATTGGTCAAGCGTGCCCTTTATCATTCCGGACCATGGCCCCGGACGTCGCCGCGCCGATAACTGGTTCAAACAAATGGGCATCAGCCCAAATATTTACGCCCAAGTGTCAGGCCAAGAAGCGATCGCCTCTATGGTGGCGTTAGGCTGCGGCGTAAGCATGAGCCCAGAAGTGGTAATCAATAACAGCCCAGTGCGGGATCGCATTCAGTTACTAGCTTCTCCCGTTGCAATACCGCCCTTCGAGTTAGGTTGCTGCTGCAAAGTGAAGCGGCTCGACGATCCCATAGTCAATGCGTTTTTGGATGTGATTTAAACATCCGGTGAGTTGAGCTTATCGATAGGATCGATGCGCGTAACCAATAGCTGATCGACCTTGTAAGAATCGATATCGACCACCTCAAATTTATAGCCCGCATAGTTCACGAAATCGGTACGCTTAGGGATTTTACGCAGCATATACATCATAAAACCGGCAATAGTTTCGTAGTTCTGATTGTGCGGGAATTCTTCGATGCCGAAGGCGCGCATCACGTCAGTAATCGGTGTTACCCCATCTACTAACCAAGAGTTGCTATCACGGGCGATGATCTGCTCTTCGCTCTCGTGCAATGACCAAGCCCCCATCACGGCGCGTTGTAAATCGTTGGTCGTAACAATACCCACCACTAAGGCATATTCGTTCATTACCACGGCAAAATCGGCGCGGCTGTTCTTAAAATATTCCATAGCCTCTGACAGGCTCAAAGTATCGGGAATAATCAGCGAAGTGTGGACTAAGTTACTGCCTTTTAAGGTGATATTCTCACCGTTGATCACACGGATCAGCAATTCTTTTGCATCCACAAAGCCTTTGATCATATCTAACTGACCATCGCAGACGAGGAACTTAGTATGGGGATCTTCAGAAATCTTACGCTTGATATCTTCTTCGCTGTCTTGCAGTAAAAAGTACACTAAGCTTTCACGGGCCGTCATTGCAGAAGTTACAGAAACGGTTTGCATTTCAAACACATTTTCCATCATCTGTTGTTCACCGCGATCTAGTACCCCAGCTTCGGCTCCCGCATTCATCACAGCATAAATGTCGTCAGAGGTGATGGCATCGTTACGCACGGTTGGGATTTGCAGCAGTTTAAAGATGCCGCTCGCCATGCCATTGAAAAACCATACTAATGGACGCAATAGCACAATACAGAAAGACATAGGCCCAACAACGGCTAATGCGACGGGCTCAGGCATCGCCATCGCAATGCGTTTTGGCATCAAATCGGCCACCAGAATAAAGGCACTGGTGACGACAACAAAGGATAAAATAAAGCTCAGTTGGCTCAACCAAGGATCGGTCAGCAAAGGCGATAGTAATTCATAGAAATAAGGTCGAAATGCCGACTCACCGACGATACCGCCCATGATGGCAACAGCATTAAGCCCGATTTGTACCACAGTAAAAAAGCTGCCGGGAACGGCTTGTAACTGCAACACTTTTTCTGCGCGGGCATCGCCCTCATCGGCCAATTGACGTAAACGGATTTTACGTGAAGCGGCAAGTGCAATTTCTGACATAGAGAAGAAACAACTCGCGCCGATTAGGCACAATATAATCATCACGTTATCAAAGAGACTCATGTAACACCTTTCATTTAACACTGGACTAACTAGGACCAACCCGCGCTTTATGGCTCGCGAGTCAGCTGAATTCATTTAATTGGGGCACAGTTTGCTAGGGGTTATCCAGCCTACAAACCGTTCAAACGGCTGCGCCAGCTCCTTGCTACCCTAAGATAAAAAGCACTTACATTGCCGTTTTAGGCTGCTCTGAGTATATCTGCAAATTCACGGCTTAGGCGCGACTCGACATCATTAAGACATCTCAGTGCGGTGGCTTTGATATTGAGCTGCTAGAACGTACATTTAAGCCAATGGAATTGACTAGGCAGTCGTGGCTTTCGCTTAGTTGCGTTACGAGAAATACGTCCAGAATGGCAGCATGGATGTCACTCAGAGTGCATCGCTAAATCGACTATGGGCGACAGATTATATCTCATTTGCCGCCTAATATTACCTCACCTTGAGTAATTTTTATCTTAACGATGGATCTACAGCACAGTTTCATGCAAATGTTATCAATTAGTTAGCATGATTGAATGCGGTCTGTGACATAAAGAGGTTCAGCTGATTTAGCCTAAATATCGCCAGATGGCTAAATGACGAACGCTGATGACCTAAGCATTGCTTAAGCATGGAGATAGGACAATTTGAGGCTTAATCCCAATTATTAAGCGCAGAGAGCACCTAATGATGGAGCAATACTCAACTGGTGCCGAGCAACAAAAGACTGCAATAGGTATAGGTACAAGGCTGACTTGCCCCTATGCCATTAAATCACTTCAACTTCGACCCTATTACGCCCTTTATCCTTAGCGCGATAGAGACAAACATCGGCACGGCGTAACACGTCGGGCATCTTAAGTCCCGAGACCTTATCTAATGGCAAAAACACGCAGCCAATACTGATGGTCACCACAGCCAAGGGAGAAGCTTGATGGGGAATATTGAGTTGCTCGACGAGATAACATAGCTGCGTGGCAATGGCCGTTAACTGTGCCGGCGTGACATGCTCAACGACTAAGGCAAACTCTTCGCCACCGATGCGCGCCAATAAAGCATTGTGCGGCAGGATATCGCACTGCGCTAAGGCATCCGCCACACGCTTAAGCACTAGGTCACCTTCAATATGACCATAAGTGTCGTTATAGGATTTAAAATAATCGACGTCCAACATCAACAGCCCCGCTGGCGTCTTGGTCTGTAGCACAGTCTCTAGCCTTTCGGTAAAAGGACGTCTATTCGCTAACCCAGTCAACTCATCGGTTTCGGCCTTTTCTTTCAATTGAGTATTGGCAGTAACCAGCGCTTGTTGCAGCACTATCATCTGCCGCTCTTTTTGCTCGCGCAGCAGTAACTCGTTCAATGCGGAGGCAAACTGAGTCAGCATATTCTTTTTCTGGGCGTTCCAATTCAAGGGCCGCGACACCGTCGACAGCGAGAGTAATCCCAATAACTCTCCGGCATTTTTAATCGCAAAGGCAGCAATAGAGCAAATGCCCACGGATTTCATTACCTCATATTCCTGTGGTGAGAAGTCCTTTAACGCCTCAAGATCCTCAATCACTAAGGTCGATTCTGTCTCGAGTTTTTTAGCAAGCTGAGTAATGTTGTCCACCGAAATCCCTTGGACCTTGTTAGCATGAAACTCGCTGGTCCAAAAACTGCGGTAATAAGCATGCTGTTGATGAAATTCGAGAATGCTCACCCTCTCAACATCAAACAACTGACCGATTTTGTGGCACACCTCAGCTAAGGTTTTATCTACATTGCAGGTGTCGATACTCAAAAATTGCAACGAAATCTCCGCCAGCAACTGATTCGATTGCGACTGCCAATCCAGTTCTTTGGTCCGCTCTTTCACTAAGTCCGACAATAAATGCTGCTGTTGCTGTAACGCACGTTGATGGCGCTTATTGATAGCGAGGTCATTGCGTATCCTTTGGTACATGGCCTTAAGCGACAATGCCACATGAGCAATCTCGTCAGGACTGGCGGTCACCGTTTCGGGAACAGACAACTTTTTTAACGATTTTAGATTGATTTTATTAGTAAAATCTTCCAATGCCGACAGTCTATCTGTCACCATGAGTCGCACTAAGGTCAAGATCAAATAGATCATCAGCAGGGTCTTTAAGCCATTGCCGAGCACAATAAAAATCAACTGCCGCCAAAGCTCGTAGTAAAGCTGGTTAGTATCTAAGCCTACGGTTAAGGTTGCGATCAGCTGATCTTGATAAGTCACAGGATAATGAAACAGGGTTTGCGACTCGTCGTCGGTTAACAGCGGTTTACCCAGCTGCATAGTGACGCCGTCGATACTGTCTAAATGCACGCTCGACACTAACGGCATCATTCCTAGACCAGAGAGCAAATCAGATAGCAGGCTGCGGTCAACGTCCCACAGCGACTTCGCCACACTCGGCAGAATAGATTCTGAATATTCGCGGATATCCGACGTGGCATTGTCGATACTATCCTGATAGTTCCAAATCAGCTGCACCAGCATAGTTAACACAGCAAAAAATGAGCTCACCCCGATAATTGTCAGCGTCATCTTATGACTAATAGAATGATTTCGATGCTTCATGTACACCCGTTATTACGCCTTGAAGGGCAACTTATTCAAAATCTGAGACTGGAAAATCTGTGGCCAATCCCGAGCAACTAACATTTGATAAAATGCCGAATCAGGCAGTAAAACGCCGAACAAGGTGACATTGTCATAGGGAATATAGCGCTTATGCTGCTGATAATATTGCAACTCAACCAAAGCTAACGCGCCAGCCATAAAGTGCCCGCCACCAATAATGCTCACCGCGTGTTGGCGACAAAGCTGTAAAATCTCAGGTGACGTATTGATCGTACTGACAAATACATCTTTACCCGAGACTAAGCCTTTTTCCTTCAATGCTTTAAGCACTCCAATCGCCATACGATCACTGGCGGTCCAAATCACGTTTAGATCGGGATAACGGTTCAGCAGAGTGAGCGCTTGACCATAAGCTACTGCGTCACTCCATTGGCCATAAACCGTTTGAGTCAGAGTGGCATTGGGCTGTATAAAGAAATAATCGCTGGCACCTTGGGTACGTAGCACTGAAGCAGGCGTCGACTTATCGCCCGAAATCAACAAAACTTTAGCCTGCTTTCCCTCTAAGTCGTCCATTAAGCCTTTAGCGGTCGCCGAACCTATAGCGTAATTATCGGGAATAATGGCGGGTAACAGATATTCTTGCCAATGGGGATCTTGCAGTAAAACATCACGTTCGCCGATAGAGATATCGTTTAAAATCAATTGCACGTAGATAGGATGTGGGGAAAGCGCTTGCAGCATTTTTATCGCGGATTGTTTTTCATTAACCAGAATAACGTAATTGGGTAGTACTTTTGCAGAAGCTAACAACTCATCGAGTTGGGTGATCATCTTGAAATGATTGCGATCGGAATGAATGATTTCGAGCTTAATATCGAGTGTCGTCGCCGCCTCCAGCATCAATTGGTCGACGTCCCCCCAAAAACTGTCATCGACAGCCCCGGGATTAAAAAATACAACATCGAGTTTAGCCCAAACTGCCCCACCAAACCCCGCAGTACAGATAAACACACACGCTAACATCCACGAACGCATAGGCGAGTTCTCCTCGACCATGTTCCCTCAAATGTCATCCTTCACAAGAGGTCACTTTATTATTATCGATTCACAACCTTGTTACCGCATCGCCGCCCAAAATGTTGCTAAAACCAGCAGCAGATGTTTCGATTAAACCACAAAATGATACAAAGTATACTTTATATGCTGACTATTTATTCCGACACCCTGTCAGTATAAGGAGTTCGAGTGGCTCAGTAGCAGAATGTTTATGGGGATGTAAGTGGCGGCCTTATGGTCAGTCTTGCGACCTAACCACGTAGAAAATGACGGGAACTTAAAAGGAATACAAGTTAGAACTCAGACGTTAATGCAGCCTAGCGGTCAAGTTGAATCAAGGTCGTTGGAAGGGGAACCATGATTTTCAGTGGAGGGTCAACCAACTGAGACTGTGCAACGATGCCCTCATATAATGGCATAGGTTGACTAATCTCCATTAACTGATTGAAATAATTAAATATAACTATCAAGCACTCAATCTATTCAGTGGTAATCATTTCTCCCAGAATCAATCCTTTATAACTCATATTCATTCAAAGGCACTAAATTGTGCTTGCGACTCTTCTTTTAATCGGTCGCAACATACATCTTCAATCGTCTCGATATACTCCAAGTGCCGTGTAGCCCGCATCGCCAAACAAAAAGGTTGGCTGTAGCCAACCTTTCAATGAACTAATAATCATAAATGCAGTAAATGCGTTCAAATTGACCCGACGCGAGATCGTCTCGATGGATAATAAAATTCAACTGCATCGAGTGCTCACTATAGACGACTTTGAACAGCACCAGATAATCTTCGGCATTGCCGCCTAACTCAGCTGCAGCGTGGAGCTCGGGGGCTTTATAGCGACTATCGCCATGGCCATTAATGCTGGCGATACCATTGTAATACGGCAGCGGCAGCTCGGGGACGAGCAATGCCTGCAAGTTAGATGACTGCCAGTCGGGTAGCGCTGACCATTGTGCTTGAGTGAGAATCTGACCGGGGATTAACCCGTGTTTATTCATTTTCATCAGATCAAAGAAATAGAGCTGATCTTGCCACTCTGGTGCCAATTCATCATCCACAACCGCTAGAGCCTCCAGCACCATAGCTTGTTGCGGTTCTGGTAGCGCTTGTAAACGTGCCTTGGCTAACTTTACTAAATGCGGGTTGTCACTATTAATCATGTCAGGGGCTATCATCTTAATGCTGGCAATCCCCTGAAGTTGATAAGCCGCCTCATACTCATAGTTTGCACATACCGCATCGTCGAACTTAAGTTCGGCAATCGCTTCCCCAGAGTTAAGCTGCTGATCCTCAGCGACATAATAGACATGGCCGCGAAGCATTTCCGAGAATCGCCAGCGCTCCACAAAGAACAACAATCGCCCTTCTCGAGGTAAATAAGATTGAAAAGCCTTCAGGTCGCTACAATTGATTTGTGCGATAAATTGCATGGGCACACGGAAGGCTTGCGCAGCCTCGTCCCAATCCCAAAGATGCGCCTCATCTGTCTCCCAATCGTCCTGCCAGTCCTCCCGCCAATGCTCATTAATAAACTCACGGGTATGGCCAAAGCTCTCAACATAGCCATCCAACATCTCCTCCCTTCCTACCAAAGTCACCGGATAATCCATGCCAACAGGCAAATCCGGCAATCCACCCAGTCGGCTATTACCTAACTGGGTATAGTCCTCGATTGCACAGGGATAGAGATCGACACTACTTCGAATAAATGCCGAAAGCGTATGGGCAAGATGCGGGTCTTTAAACTGCGCCAGCTTTTGCTCTAGCAGCTGCTGACGAATGGGGGAATTTTCTGCTAACAACATATCCATATTGACCTCAGGACTCCAATGTTTGCTTTTTATCATTTCTATCAACTATTTGCTATCGTCCAATATGGCAATTTGCCAAAGCTATCACGGGAACGGTATAGCCAGATTCAGCAGCTTACTGATGAGGCGAATGACCAAGTTAATCGAAAACCCCTAACGTCAATTACTGCTACACTCAAATTCTGTGCGAAATGAACAACAAAAGGATTTGTTTATGGCGATTGCCTGCGTCAATACCCGAGCCAGTTGTGGGGTCGAAGCACCCCAAGTCACAGTTGAGGTGCATCTGAGCAATGGCTTACCGGCATTTAATCTGGTGGGGTTACCCGAAGCGTCGGTAAAAGAAGCTCGCGAGCGGGTGCGCAGCGCACTGATCAATGCGGGATTCGAATTTCCGATGCGGCGGATAACCGTTAACCTCGCGCCAGCAGATTTACCTAAACAAGGTGGTCGTTACGATTTACCCATAGCCGTGGGCATATTGGCCGCCTCGGAACAAATCCCAACTAATAGTTTAAAAAATCTTGAGTTTGTCGGTGAGTTGGCACTGTCTGGGCACATACGTTATTGCCAAGGATTATTACCGGCGATTATCGCCGCTAAGCGCCAAGACCATACCTTGATATTGCCGCTGGATAATCGCCACGATGCCGAGTTAGTCGGCTATCCCAATGTGTTGTTTGGCTCGCACCTTCAGAGCTTAGCCGCTTATTTACAGGGGCAAAATCAGCTGCCGACGTTAGCGCCGCAATTAGAATGGATCAGCCAAGAGACGCCCGAGTCCCATACTTGCCTAAGCGATGTGATTGGCCAATATCAGGCCAAGCAAGCACTCGAAATTGCCGCGGCGGGAAACCATAACCTCTTGATGCTTGGCCCGCCAGGTACGGGCAAAACCATGCTTGCCAGTCGCATGATGGCGCTATTGCCAGCGCTTAATTATGAGGAAGCATTAGAAGTAGCAGCAATTCATTCCGTTGCTGGACTCGACATTAAGCCGCAGCATTTTTTACAGCGACCCTTTCGGGCGCCGCACCACACGAGTTCTTCGATTTCCCTCGTGGGCGGTGGCAGTATCCCAAAACCTGGGGAGATCTCCCTCGCCCATCGCGGTGTATTATTCTTGGATGAAGTGGCTGAATTTCCGCGTAAAGTCTTAGATTGCCTGCGCGAACCGATGGAAACCGGCGAAGTGGTGATTTCCCGCGCCGCCGCTAAGCTGACATTTTTGAGTCGCTTCCAATTGATCGCGGCGATGAATCCCAGCCCGAGTGGCGATATCGATAGCCAACACAGATCGAGCCCAGAACAGATTCAGCGTTATCTTTCGCGGCTTTCAGGCCCGTTTCTCGACCGTTTCGATTTAACCATTGAAGTCCCCAAACTCCCCGCGGGTACATTAACTCAAGCCGCGCCGCAAACAGAAACCAGCCAAGATATCGCCAAGCGGGTCAAACTGGCGCGTGAGCTGCAACTCGCCCGCGCTGGCGTGCTCAATAGTGAACTCACAGGGAAACAATTGAAACGCTTTAGCGGACTCAGTGACGCTGATTTAGTGTTTTTGGAGCAAAGCGTGGTAAAGCTTGGCCTCTCGGTTCGCAGTTTTCATCGTATACAAAGAGTTGCGCGCACGATTGCCGATCTGGAACAAGTGCCTAACACAGAACGCCGCCATATCGCCCAAGCACTGGGTTATCGCGCTATGGATAGATTACTCGCCCGCTTATCCCAGCAATATTAAGTTTGCCCGGGAATAAATGTTAACAAATGCACCGACCAGCAGTGCCTAAGATTGAGCCAAACGCCGACACCGAGTAACATAGGCCTCCAATTTTTGTCAGGGGGCTCGGATGGGAACGCTGTTTTCACAGATAAAAGGCTGTATCGCATTTTTAGGCTACGTTATAAATACCGTCTTTTGGACTATCCCAATCCTGTTGGTCAGTTTTATAAAACTGATACCTATCAGTCCATTAAGGACTGCAACTAGCCATGTACTCGATTTTTGTGCCAGCGCTTGGATCAGTGTTAATGGCGTAATTGAACGCTGCTTACATCCCGTTAAGATTGAACTGAGTGGTGACACCGACTTTTCCACTAAAGAGTGGTACATGGTAATAGCCAACCACCAGTCTTGGGTCGATATCCTGATCCTGCAGCGGATTTTTAATCGAAAAATCCCTTTCTTGAAGTTTTTCCTCAAGCAAGAACTGATTTTTGTGCCGATTTTAGGCCTAGCTTGGTGGGCGCTCGATTTTCCGTTTATGCGCCGTTATAGCACGGCACAGCTACGTAAAAACCCTAAGCTAAAGGGCAAAGACATTGAAATTACACGTAAAGCCTGTGCTAAGTTCAAGGCTAAACCTGTAAGTGTGATGAACTTTGTCGAAGGCACGCGCTTCAGTAAAGCTAAACATCAAAAGCAGAACTCACAGTTCCAACATTTGTTAAAACCTAAAGCAGGCGGCATGGCCTTCGCGCTATCGGCCATGGGTGAACAGATCCACAAGCTAGTCGATGTCTCCATTTATTACCCAGACTCAGTGCCAAGCTATTGGGACTACCTGACAGGTAAGTTGCCAAGCGTTAAAGTACACATCAAGGTTTCTGATATTGATCCTGCGATGCGCGGCGATTATATGAATGACCGCGATTTTAAAATTGGCTTCCAAGAACAACTGAATCAACTCTGGCTCACTAAGGATCAAGTGTTAAGCCAACTCGCTAGCCAAGCGAATAAAGAATAAAGGTAACGCCACTATGTTGAATTTCCTGCCCGGGCCAGTGTTGTTTATGCTGAGCTTAAGCTTGCTGATCATTAATACCGCCGTTTGGGGCTCGCTTATCAGCATAGGCGGAGTCGTAAAACTCGTGATGCCAGCGCAAAGTGCACGTAATGCGGTGACTGCGGTTATGAATCGTTTTATGTGGGCGTGGGCCTGCTGCAACGGTGGCATCTTGTATTTGATCGCTAAAATTGAGTGGGACGTCGAAGGGCTCGAAGGACTCGATAAAAACAGCTGGTACTTGCTGATCAGCAACCACCTCAGTGGCTTCGATATCGCCGCGCAAACTTATGTGTTACGCAACCATATTCCTATGTTGAAGTTCTTCCTCAAAAAAGAACTCATCTATGTGCCGATTATGGGACTGGGTTGTTGGGCGCTGGATATGCCATTTATGAACAGAACCAGCCCAGCAAAACTCAAGAAGAATCCAAAGCTTAAGGGCAAAGATTTAGCGACCACACGCCGCGCCTGTGCCAAGTTTAGCAATATGCCCACGTCAATCATTAACTATGTTGAAGGCAGCCGTTTTACCCAAGATAAACATCAGCGCCAAAACTCGCCTTATCAACATTTGTTACGTCCTAAAGCAGGTGGAATCGCTTTTACCCTATCGGCCATGGGTGAGCAATTTACTAATCTGCTAGATATGACAATCGTCTACCCAGATGCGCCTGAAGATATTCTGTTTGGGGTGATGAACGGCAAGGTCAGCAAGATTATCGTGCGGATCAACGCCCTGCCCGTACCTCAAGTCGATCCAACGCGTTACTTCTCTGAGTCTGAGTATCGCGTCGAGTTCCAACGCTGGTTAAACCAAGTGTGGGCGGAAAAAGATCAACAAATTCATGCGTTACTGCAAACAAATCAAAATGTCGCGGATAGCGCCACCAGCACTAATCACACTCAAGCGAGCTAGATCTGCTCTAGTTCTTTTCTAACTTTGCTCTAGTTCGGCAACCCATGCCGCTGCAGCGGATAACTCACATTCATTGAATACGGTTATCCCTGCGGCGCTGAGTTTTTCAGCCGTCAATCCCTGTCCCGTGATTAATTGTTTCGCAAATTGACCATCGTAAATCTGCTTATTCCCACAGGATGGACTACGGGCTTTTAAAATCGCCACTTTAATCCCTTCTTGCTGCGCCAGCTTAAGCGCGAGATCGGCTCCCAGACTAAAAGCGTAGGTCACATCCTCACTCTGAGCGGTTAAGATACGCTGCCCAACCCGCTTGCCCGAGTAAACAACTGCTCACTAACACTTTTTCCACTGTCACCTCCAAGCGTGTCATTCCGCCCATAGCATAACGCGAAGGACAAACATGCCAAATGCATTTGGACTATTTCCCCCAAAGCTATCAACACCTGCAACAAGAACGGACGGCAAAAACCACCTCATTGTTGACAATTTAATATTTAAAAATTCATAAGCTAAAATATTAAAATCGACAACATAAAAATAAAACAATTTAAATCAACAATTTAAATAAGATCGACCTACAATATAGACTTACGTCTAAGTAAACACATTGTTGACAATCCACCAAGGGAGGGCTATTTTTTACCCATTGTCGACAATCCTATTAATAGTGATGCGCTCTATGTTGAAGCAAGACACGACGTTCGTTTCTGATGACACTCAAGTTCCCCACCTGCATAAGGTCAAATCGACCTCGGCAGATAAAACGTTGACCACACTCGCCGATCAAATTTTGGTGCAGATCCAAACCAGCATAATCAAAGGCGAACTACCTGCAGGCAGCAAGATTAACGAGCAAGCACTGGCCGAAAAATACGGCATCAGCCGCGGCCCGACCCGCGAAGCCCTGCAAACCTTAGAAAGACAACGCTTAGTGGTGCGCGCCCCCCATGTTGGCGCCCGCGTCGCACAACTGACAGTGAGCGAACTTAACGACTTATATCAACTGCGTAGCGTACTTGAAGGCATGGCCTGCGAACTCGCCGCTAGTCGTATCACCCCAGAACAATTAGCCAAGTTAGAAGATTTGCTCGCCATGCAGGAAGCAGCGCTCGCAAAAGGTGATACCTACTTCCAAGAGGAAGGCGATGTCGATTTTCACTATCAAATTATTCAAGCCAGCGGTAACAAGCATCTGCAGGAAACCTTAGTCGGCGGCCTGTATCACCTGCTGCGCATGTACCGCTACCAGTGCACCAATAAAAACCGCCCCGTGAAAGCGATTGCCGAACACAGACGCATAGTCGAAGCCATTGCCCAGCGCGATGGTGAACTCGCCAGTTTGCTGATGCGCCGCCATATCGAACAGGGGCGTAAAAATACCGAATTACGCTTAATTGAATTGCAAGCCAATGCAGCCGCAAAAGAAACCTTAGCCAACATTAGCTAAGTTCTTACGGCTCACTATGCCCACTTCCCATAAAATGGAAAAGGATAAAACCATGACCCAAAGCGCAGGATTACGTTTTCGCCAAGCTCTTGCTAAGGCCAAACCGTTACAAATCGTTGGCACCACCAATGCCTATTTTGCCTTGATGGCAGAACAAACAGGCTTCCAAGCCTTGTATCTTTCTGGCGCTGGCGTTGCCAATGCTTCCTACGGTTTGCCTGACTTAGGCATGACCTCAATGAATGATGTGCTGATTGATGCTGGTCGTATCACCTCTGCCACGCAAGTGCCTTTATTGGTTGATATCGACACTGGCTGGGGCGGCGCATTCAACATTGCTCGTACCATCAAAGAATTCGAAAAAATCGGCGTCGCCGCTGTGCACATGGAAGACCAAGTGTCGCAAAAGCGTTGCGGCCACAGACCTAACAAAGCGGTGGTCAGTATCGAAGAAATGGTGGATCGCATTAAAGCGGCGGTCGATGCCCGTACCGATCCTAACTTTGTGATCATGGCGCGAACCGATGCGGTCGCCGTGGAAGGCTTAGAAGCCGGTATCGAACGCGCAAAAGCTTATATCGCCGCCGGCGCCGACATGATCTTCGCCGAAGCCTTAACTGAGCTCGATCAATATCACCACTTCAAGGCCCAAGTCAAGGCGCCGATTTTGGCCAACATGACTGAATTTGGCCAAACTCAATTGTTCAATAAAGAAGAACTCGCCGAGGCGGGTGCCGACATGGTGCTCTATCCACTGGGTACGTTCCGTGCAGCCAACCAAGCGGCGCTGAACGTGATGCAAGCGCTGATGAATGATGGTCATCAACGTAACGTGCTCGACACTATGCAGACCCGTAAAGACTTGTATCAATACTTGGGCTACCACGCCTTTGAAGACAAGTTAGATCAACTGTTTAGCCAAGATAAATAACCGACAAGCTGCCGCCCTACACCAGCAGCCTTAACCAATAAACGCCAGCGCTCGGCGCTGGCAATAATCAAATAGCGTTAACGGAAGGATTACATTATGTCAGAAGGTAAAAAGTTAAGCGGCGCAGGACTACGTGGCCAAAGCGCAGGCGAAACCGCATTAAGCACAGTGGGCGTGTCAGGTTCGGGCCTCACGTACCGTGGTTATGATGTGAAAGATCTCGGTGAAAACGCCACCTTCGAAGAAGTCGCCTATCTCATTCTTTACGGCGAGTTGCCCACTCAAGCACAATTAGATGCTTACAAAGCCAAACTCAAAGACCTTCGCGGTCTGCCACAAGCCTTAAAAGAAGTGTTAGAGCGCATTCCTGCTGACACTCATCCTATGGATGTGATGCGTACTGGTTGCTCTATGCTGGGCAATTTAGAAGCCGAACACAGCTTTGCCGATCAGAGTGAAATCACCGATCGCCTATTGGCCGCCTTCCCATCAATCATCTGTTACTGGTATCGCTTTAGTCACGACGGTGTGCGTATCGACACTGAAACCGATGACGACCAAATTGGCGCGCACTTCCTGCATTTATTACACGGTAAAGCGCCGTCTGAACTGCATGCAAAAGTGATGGACGTATCCTTGATTCTTTATGCAGAACATGAGTTTAATGCATCAACCTTTACCGCGCGCGTCTGTGCATCCACCCTGTCAGACATGCATTCGTGTGTCACAGGGGCGATTGGTTCACTGCGCGGCCCGCTGCATGGTGGCGCAAACGAAGCGGCGATGGAACTGATCCAAGACATGAAAGACGAAGCCGATGCGCGCGACATCTTAATGGGTAAACTCGAGCGTAAAGATAAGATCATGGGCTTCGGTCACGCGATTTACCGCGACAGCGATCCACGTAATGCCATCATCAAAGAATGGTCAGAAAAACTAGCGGCAGCCAACGGTGACGACCGCCTATATCGAGTATCAGTTGCCTGCGAAGCCCTGATGTGGGAACAGAAAAAACTCTTCTGTAATGCTGACTTCTTCCATGCCAGCGCTTACCACTACATGGATATTCCGACTAAGTTGTTTACGCCAATCTTCGTGTGTTCACGCGTCACAGGCTGGGCGGCGCACGTGATGGAGCAACGCTCTAACAACCGCATCATCCGCCCGAGTGCCGATTATGTGGGCGTGGCGCCGCGCAAAGTGGTACCGATTGCCAACCGTTAAGCAAAATTGACCACACTTGGCGCGAGATTTCACTCAATGTAAGTCTCGCGCCAACTTCATTTTCCGAAATGGATGATGTTATGAGCACTGCTATGAATACCCAATATCGCAAGCCCTTACCCGGCACTCAACTCGATTACTTCGATACCCGCGAAGCCGTAGAAGCCATTCAAGCTGGCTCGTATGCCAATCTACCTTACACCTCGCGCGTGCTGGCTGAAAACTTAGTCCGTCGCTGCGATCCGGCCGTTTTGACCGACTCGCTAAAACAGATTATCGAATCTAAGCAAGAACTGGATTTCCCTTGGTTTCCTGCCCGCGTGGTGTGCCATGATATTTTGGGGCAAACCGCTTTAGTTGACCTTGCGGGTCTGCGTGACGCTATTGCCGCTAAGGGTGGCGACCCGGCCAAAGTGAACCCAGTTGTGCCAACCCAGCTGATTGTGGATCACTCACTCGCTGTCGAATTTGGTGGTTTTGATAAAGACGCCTTCGCCAAAAACCGCGCCATTGAAGACAGACGCAACGAAGACAGATTCCACTTTATTGATTGGACGCAAAAAGCCTTTAAAAACATTGATGTTATCCCTCAGGGTAACGGCATCATGCACCAAATTAACTTAGAGCGTATGTCGCCTGTGGTGCATTCACGCAATGGCGTGGCCTTCCCTGATACCTTAGTTGGCACCGACAGCCACACACCACACGTTGATGCACTGGGCGTTATCGCCATAGGTGTCGGCGGCTTAGAAGCCGAAAGCGTCATGCTAGGGCGCGCATCCTATATGCGTCTACCGGACATTATCGGTGTCGAGCTCACGGGCAGACCGCAGCCTGGCATTACAGCTACCGATATCGTATTGGCCTTGACCGAATTTTTACGCGCACAAAAAGTCGTCTCCTCTTACTTAGAGTTCTTCGGCGAAGGCGCAGCGGCGCTGACATTAGGCGATCGCGCCACGATTTCGAACATGACACCTGAATTTGGTGCCACTGCGGCCATGTTCTACATCGACCAGCAAACCCTTGATTATTTGACCTTAACTGGCCGCGAAGCCGAGCAAGTTAAACTGGTTGAAATCTATGCCAAAACCGCAGGTTTGTGGGCCGACAGCTTGACCGAAGTGCACTATCCACGGGTTTTGCGTTTTGATTTATCCTCGGTGGTGCGCACCATTGCAGGGCCATCAAACCCACATGCACGGGTGCCAACATCAGAATTGGCTGAGCGCGGAATTAGCGGCGTAGTCGAAAACGAGCCCGGCTTAATGCCCGATGGTGCTGTGATTATCGCAGCAATTACCAGCTGTACTAACACCAGTAACCCACGCAACGTGATTGCTGCTGGTCTGATTGCCCGCAACGCCAACGCTAAAGGCTTAAGCCGCAAACCTTGGGTCAAAACCTCACTGGCACCCGGCTCTAAAGCGGTGCAATTATATTTAGAAGAAGCCAAGCTATTACCTGAACTTGAACAACTCGGTTTTGGGATTGTTGGGTTTGCCTGTACGACGTGTAACGGTATGAGCGGCGCGCTGGATCCTGTGATTCAAAAAGAAGTCATCGACCGCGACTTGTACGCCACAGCCGTATTGTCGGGTAACCGCAACTTCGATGGCCGTATCCACCCTTATGCTAAACAAGCTTTCTTGGCCTCGCCGCCATTGGTGGTTGCCTACGCGATTGCAGGCACCATACGTTTCGATATCGAAAAGGATGTACTGGGAGTAGATAAGGAAGGCAATCCCGTCAAACTTATCGACATTTGGCCATCGGATGCAGAAATCGATGCCGTGATCGCTAAAAGTGTTAAACCCGAGCAGTTCCGTAAAGTGTACGAGCCTATGTTCGATTTAGCCGTCGATTACGGTGACCAAATTAGCCCGCTGTACGATTGGCGAGCGCAGTCGACTTATATTCGCCGCCCTCCTTATTGGGAAGGCGCGTTGGCGGGTGAACGCACGTTAAAAGACATGCGCCCGTTAGCAGTACTGGGTGACAACATCACTACCGACCATTTATCACCATCGAATGCCATTATGATGGACAGTGCCGCCGGCGAATATCTGCACAAGATGGGCTTGCCAGAAGAAGATTTTAACTCTTATGCCACCCATCGCGGCGATCACTTAACCGCCCAACGCGCGACTTTTGCCAACCCTAAGCTTAAAAACGAAATGGCGCTGGTTGACGGTAAAGTACAGCAAGGATCACTGGCCCGTATCGAACCCGAAGGCCAAGTGACCCGTATGTGGGAAGCGATTGAAACCTATATGGAACGTAAGCAGCCGCTGATCATCATAGCGGGCGCTGACTACGGCCAAGGATCGTCGCGCGACTGGGCTGCCAAAGGCGTACGTTTAGCGGGTGTAGAAGCCATTGTCGCCGAAGGTTTCGAGCGCATTCATCGCACTAACTTAGTGGGTATGGGCGTGCTGCCACTGGAATTTAAAGCGGGTGAAAACCGTGCAACTTATGGCATAGACGGCACCGAAGTGTTCGATGTGCTCGGCACGCCAGCGCCACGAGCGGATTTGACCGTTGTTATCAGCCGTAAAAACGGTGAGCGCATCGAAGTGCCCGTCACCTGTCGTCTCGATACCGCCGAAGAAGTGTCTATCTACGAGGCGGGCGGCGTATTGCAACGCTTCGCACAGGACTTTCTTGAGTCAAATCAGGCTTGAGTCGAGATTTGAATCGACGCCCGTATCTGGTTAGAGACGACTCTTAAATATCAGCTAGCGAAACCGAGCGCCAGCGACTTCACCATTAAGTTACTGGCGCTCATTTGGACTCCATTGGGAGTCCTTTTGGAGTTAATGAATGAATGCTTCAACAATCCACGCGCCACAAATCAAAGTCGCCGCGACTTATATGCGCGGCGGCACCAGCAAGGGCGTGTTTTTCCGTCTGCAGGATTTACCTAAGGCCGCACAAGTTGCAGGTGCCGCCCGTGATGCCTTGTTACTGCGAGTGATAGGCAGCCCAGACGCTTACGGTAAACAAATCGATGGCATGGGCGGAGCCACCTCGAGCACCAGCAAAACTGTAATCCTCTCCCCTAGCACCCAAACCGATCACGATGTCGATTACCTCTTCGGCCAAGTGGCGATCGATAAACCTTTTGTCGATTGGAGCGGTAACTGTGGCAACTTGACCGCCGCTGTCGGTGCCTTTGCCATCAGCAATGGCTTAATTGATACGGCCCGCATTCCACACAATGGCGTCTGCACAGTCCGAATATGGCAAGCCAACATAGGCAAAACGATTATCGCCCATGTGCCAATCACCAAGGGTGAAGTGCAAGAAACCGGTGATTTTGAGCTCGATGGTGTGACTTTTCCCGCCGCCGAAGTGCAAATCGAGTTTATGAGCCCCGCCGCCGATGAATACGGTGAAGGGGGCTGCATGTTCCCTACGGGTAATGTTGTCGATGTGCTAGAAGTGCCGGGCATTGGCAACTTTAACGCTACTATGATCAACGCGGGCATTCCCACCATTTTTATCAACGCAGAAGACTTAGGCTACACAGGCACTGAGCTACAGGATGATATTAATAGTGACAATGCCGCCCTTGCCAAATTTGAAACCATTCGCGCCTATGGCGCCGTGCGTATGGGCTTGATTTCGCATATTGATGAAGCAGGTGCACGCCAACACACGCCTAAGATCGCCTTTGTCGCTAAGCCTAAAGCCTATGTGTCATCGAGCGGTAAAACCGTCAATGCAGATGAAATTGACCTACTGGTACGCGCCTTGTCTATGGGCAAACTGCACCACGCTATGATGGGCACGGCTGCCGTTGCGATTGGTACGGCGGCGGCAATTCCCGGCACTTTAGTCAACTTAGCCGCAGGCGGAGACACTAAGGATAAAATTGATGCGGTACGTTTTGGCCATCCCTCTGGCACCTTGCGCGTTGGCGCTGAGGCGTCAATGGTCAACGGTGAATGGACAGTCGTCAAAGCCATTATGAGCCGCAGCGCTCGGGTGCTGATGGAAGGTTTTGTGCGCGTGCCCGCTGCGTAACTTTATCTAAGTAAAACAGTTCAACCAAAGACCTTGCTTCTCCCCCTTCCGGCAAGGTCTTTTTTCTATTCTCGCCCATCATTTTAATCTGCTTCGCCCGTATTTGTCTTAGCATGATATGTTGACATACCTGAAACAATGCTAAGATCCTTTAGCAAAAACGCCAGAATACAAACTCGTCATAAAAAGAATATTGGCAGTAAAACGGTACAGTTAATATATTGCATGATCTATTACAGAATCGTGCCCATCGATTTTGGTTGTTTTTAAACCAAGTCAGCAATTTAAGTCGCATTTTTACAGCAAAATGGCATGTAAGGTCTAGGCTAAGAACTAAACTAAATAGAAACCTAATCAGGATGGGTCCGTTTTTTGGTAGGGGAAAATTTGAGTCAACTAATCCACAAGCTTGTGCTAAGCGCGCTTTGTATCCTAAGTTTGTGGGGGATATCGTGCAATGGATTAACGCAACCCTTGAGTGCGGCTTTTACACAGCTTAAATTTGAACATATTCGCAGTGAAGATGGTCTCAACCAGAATACAATTACCAGCCTGTTTATGGACAGTGCTGGCATGTTGTGGATTGGCACTCAAGATGGTTTGCATGCCTATAATGGTCATAACTTCAATATTTTCACCCACTCGCCCAACGATCCTAACAGTATTTCTGAAAGTTATGTCTCTGACATTATTCAAGATTCAGAAGGCTACATCTGGGTTTCCACGTTCAGCCAAGGAGTCAATCGACTCGATTTGAGCACTGGGACCTTTGAACACTTTGGCCAAGAACAAGGCTTAACCGATCCCCGCACCACTAAACTCAGCATAGTGGGTAATACACTCTGGATTGGCACTAAAGCAGGACTATTTTCCCTATCGATCAAAACTAAACGCATTACCCAAGTGAGTTTAGGTAATAGTGTCGAACCCCATATCACAAGCCTAGCCAATGTTGAAAACACTTATCTGTTAGCTGGAACCCAAGATAGCGGCACCTTTGCTGTCAGTGCAAATACCATCACCCGCTTGAACGTGCCGCAAAATGTCACGGCCTATCAAATTAAAGCGAACTCGGCCTATTCGATCAGCTTAGCGCTCAGTGGACAGCTATGGCACTACAACTTAGCCTCGCAACAGGGCGAAATCCTTTGGCAGACCGACGATAACGTGCCTTATATCAAGGATTTTATCCAAACTGAACAGGGTGATTTTTGGGTCGTCGGGCCTGAAGCGGGTCTTATTCAACTGGAGAGAAACGACAAAGCATTTAATGCGACTTACCACAGGTATGATCCTAAGCGCGTCAACAGTATCAGTGAAAACAACATACTGAGTTTGCTGCAAGATCCCTTTGGTAATTTATGGTTAGGCGCCAGTTATTCGGGCTTAGATAAAATAAATACCCGCCGCCAGTATTTTCAGCATATTTTCGAATACACTCCAGATCTGTCGCAACAGAGTAACAATATTCGCACCTTGTTCCGCAGTAAAGATGATGCCCTCTGGATAGGTACTGAAGGCGCAGGGCTTAAGCGCATGTTAACGAACGGGCAATATGAGCACTTTACGGAGAGATTTGCGAACGCCTTAGGGATGCATCAACGCAATTTAAATCTCACCCTGCGAGATATTGATCAAGACAAAGCAGGCGTGCTCTGGTTTGCGACTAACTATGGACTCGGCCGGTTGTCGCCAGAGGGAGAGTTCCAATTACTCAAGGTCAATGCAAGTACGGAGCAAGGCTCTGAAGCCAATTATATTCGTAATTTAGAAATTGATGATCAAGGCCATCTCTGGGTAGCAACGACTCACGCCCTCTATCGCAAGGCTATAGATAACGATGAGTTTACTTTTATCTCATTGGCGAATATTGACCATTTCTCTCCAGCACAAAACCAACTTTTAATCCTAAGAGCACATAAAGATACGCTATGGATTGGTACACTCGATGGTTTGTTGAAACTGGACATGCAGACGGGTATAGGGAAATCTTACTTCCATCAAGCTGCTAATAAGAAAAGCTTAATCAATAACCGTGTCCGCGATATTTTAGTGACTCAGGCGGGCGAGGTGTGGTTCGCCACCCATGGTGGCATCAGTATATTACCTTCTCAAGATGCCAATGCAGGCTTTACCCATTACACCCGCGATCAGGGATTACCAAGCGATACTATCTACGCCTTATTAGAAGACCAACAACATAATATTTGGTTTAGCAGTAATGCGGGCATAGGCAAACTAAATCCTAAAACCAATCGTGTCATCATATTCAACGAGCAAGAGGGATTACAGGCGCTGGAGTTTAACGGTGGTGTAAAACTGCAAGACAGCGATGGCGATCTCTGGTTTGGTGGCATTAATGGTATCAATCGTTTTAATCCCAAGTTGATTCCGGATCAACGACCCGATGTTAAAGTCGCGCTCACAGGCTATAGCATTGCGGGAAAAGACCATACGATTCTCGACTTAAGTCATCCTCCTAGCATAGTGATGGACTATAGCGATCAGCTGATCAGTTTTGAGGTGACCTCATTGGATTTCAGCTACACAGGTAAAAATCGTTTTAGCTATTATCTTGAAGGATTTGATAACGAATGGCATGAGCTACCCACAGGCAATGAAATCACCTTCACTAACATCAATCCTGGTCATTACCGATTGCATGTTCGCCATGGCCTACAATACAACTCAGCAGGTGCCTATGCACTGCTTGTCGATCTGAATGTACAAGCCCCCTTCTATCGCACTCAGTTCGCCTACGCCCTTTATTTCTTACTCACATTAGGCTTGCTGGTTTGGATTATTCGCTGGCGTAAAAAGAAACGTCACATACAAAGTGAATTTGAAACCAGTATCCGCGCCTCTGAGGAGCGACTAAAGCTGGCACTGTGGGCATCTGGCGATGGCATGTGGGACTGGAACATACCCGAAAATCGAGTCTATCGTACCAATATGGATGCTTCGATTCCCCATTGGAATAGCAGCAATATTGCCCATGAGAGCATGCACTCAGAAGACAGAGAGAGATTCAAACTTGAGCTAAACGAGCACCTTCAAGGCCGCTCACCTTTCTTCGAAGCCGAGTACCGTGTCGAACGCTCACCGGGTAATTGGGTATGGATTTTAGATCGTGGCAAAGTGGTTGAAAAAGATAGTTTAGATAACCCGATCCGCATGACAGGGACTAACCGTAACATTACCTCTCGTAAGCTGATTGAGAACGAGTTGGTCTTGTCCTCACAAGTGCTCAACAGCATGAATGAAGCCGTTGTCGTAGCGGGCCTAGACTATCGCATTCGCTCGGTAAACCCTGCATTTTGCACGATAACAGGTTACACAGAACGCCAAATCAGCGACAGACATTTTACTCACTTAGCCTTTGGTCGCCAACAGCGTGAATTGTTCAATACCATTGAACAGCAGCTGCTGCGTCATAAACATTGGGTTGGGGAACTGTGGATCCGCAATAAACAACGGCAGGCAATTCTAGTCTGGCTAGAGATCAACCAAGTTATCGACATTAAAGGTGAAACCAGCCACTTCGTTGCGGTATTTACCGACATTACAGAGCGAAAAAAAGCCGAAGAAGATCTGCGTTTCCTCGCCAGTTTCGACACGTTAACTGGCCTACCCAACCGAACCTTGTTCCAAGACAGGCTTAATCACGCGATAACCCAAGCGCACAGAGCGAACAATATCGTCGCCTTACTGTTTTTAGATCTCGACCGCTTTAAACATATCAACGACTCCATGGGTCACCATGTCGGCGATTTACTGCTCAAAGCCGTTGCCAGAAGACTGCAAAATGCAGTGCGCGATGGCGATACGGTTGCACGCTTAGGCGGTGACGAATTTACCATTATTTTAGAAGGAGTGGCCAAAACCAAAGCCGCTACTTTGATCTCAGAAAAAGTGCTCAGAGCATTCCAAACGCCCTTTTTATTAGACGATAAAACGCTGACCATTTCGACCTCTATCGGTATCAGTCTCTATCCAAACGATGCCGACAACGCCGACTCGCTGATTAAATTTGCCGATACTGCCATGTACCACGCAAAATCATCAGGCAGGAATAACTTCCAGTTTTACACCTCTAAGTTAAATGAAATTGCCACGCGCCATGTGCAACTCGAAAGTGGGTTAAAACAGGCGATTCAACGCAACGAGTTGAGCTTAGTTTATCAGCCTAAGTTCTGTTTAAAAGATGGCTCGCTGACTGGGATAGAAGCGCTTTTACGTTGGCATCACACTGAACTTGGCCCCATCTCCCCCGTCGAGTTTATTCCGCTGGCGGAAGAAACCGGCATAATCACCCAAATTGGCCATTGGGTAATCAATCATGCTTGCCAGCAATTAGCCGAATGGAACAGCTTAGGATTCAATGGTATCACTGTCGCCGTTAACCTATCGGCGCGCCAGCTTAAGGCTGATATTATCTCCACCATAGAAGTGGCCTTGGCAGTTTCTGGTCTACCAGCACAGTCCCTTGAGCTTGAACTGACAGAGTCGATGATCATGGGCAATCCGCAGGAGTCGGTCAGTATTTTGTCAAAACTCAAGGCCCTAGGCTTAACCATAGCGGTGGATGATTTTGGGACGGGTTATTCGAGCCTGAGTTATCTCAAACGCTTCCCGATAGACACGCTGAAAATTGATCGAGAGTTCGTCAGAGACATCACCAATGATCCCGACGATGCCGCCATAACCAGCGCCATTATCGCCCTCGCCCACAGTTTAGACCTGAACGTTGTCGCCGAAGGCGTAGAGACCCAAGAACAACTCAACTTCTTGGCGATGCAAGGTTGCGATCAAGTACAAGGTTTCTTACTCAGTAAACCCTTAAGTGCCGCGGATTTTTTAACTTTGCTCAAAAACCAATCTAAGCCACAGCCGATTTGATTTGAGTTGAGTTGAGTTGAGGCGAAGCCTACAAATGTCATCGTCAAAAATAGCCAATAAAAAAGGCTCCTAGGAGCCTTTAATCATCACCACAACATCCTTACTTTGCTAAACGTTCAACACGCTTAACCCAGCCTTCTGGACCTTGAATGTGGCCCTTTTGGATTTCGGTATAGAGTTTGTAGATGCGCTGAACATGCTCGCCCACTTCACCATTACCGACAGTGACAACATGGCCATCTTCAAAAATGTAGGAGCCCACAGCTGAAACCACGGCCGCTGTACCAAAACCACCCGCCTCGACAATTTCACCAGATTCGATATCGGCGATAAATTGATCAAGCATGACAGTCTCTTGGCGCACTTCACAACCAAGCATCTCACCCAATTCCATGATGGATTGCGAGGTGATCGACTTAAGAATGGTATCTGTGAAGGTAGGAATAATCACAGTGCCATCTTTTAAGATGTGGAAATGGTTCATCGCGCCCGCTTCTTCAATCTGTTGATTGGTCGAGTCGAGATATAACACTTGCGATGCACCAAAGGCTGCCGCAGCTTTACCCGCACGCAACGAAGCCGCATAGTTACCCGCCGCTTTTGAGGCGCCAGTGCCACCCGATACCGCGCGATGGAAAGTTTTGCTGATCAATAAGCGTATGCCTTTGTTCACGCCCGCTGCGTAATAAGCACCACTTGGGCTTAATACCACACAGAAGGTATAACGCGTGCTTGGGCTAACAGAGAGACGGTCTTCGGTCGCAAAAATAAAGGGGCGAATATACAGACACGCACCTTCTTGCATCGGGAACCACAGGCGATCGACATCGATCAACGCATTGATCGCATCCATCTGCACTTGTTCATCGATATTAGGAATACAGACGATATCGGCGGAGCGATTCATCCGCTCGGCATTCTTATTAATGCGGAAAGTATAAATCTCGCCATCTTCGTGCATAAAGGCTTTCGCGCCTTCGAAGATCGACTGGCCATAATGCAACGCCATTGCACCCGGGGCCATTTCAAATGGACCATAAGGAACGATGCGCGGATCGCACCATTGTCCGTCATGATAATCCATCAAAAACATATGATCGGTTCTGAGGCTACCAAAGCCCACATTCCCCTCGGGCTTGAATTGCTCAGTACGGCGCTCAGACGCAGGTTTTAAATTGTAAGTTATTTCCATCGCATACCACCTTGATTACTGAACAAGCAGACTAGGGAGCGACAGGAATAAAGTCAAGAGGGGCGCGCATATAATGCCAATGGCAAGTATTTTTGCCACAATAGGGTCGAACTCCCAATGAGACGACCCTATGTCAGATTATAAAATGATCCCCTGCGAACACTACGATTACCTCGAACTTGCCTGCCTGCGCGGTTATCAGCTCAAGATTGAGCTTATTGATGGCACCCAGTGCCAAGGCCAAGCCATCACCACGCAGACCAGAGCCGACAAAACCGAGTGGCTTGTTATCCAGCAGCAAACTCAACACGCCCTTAGGCTCGACCATATCGTTGCCATCACGCCTGCCGATGCGAATGCTGAATTTGGCAGGGTGCTTATTGCCACTAAACAAGATTAACAGTGGCAACACATGGCAACTATAATTTTATCGGTTGAAATCGGTCACTGGATCGCCGCGATCACAGACACTTCAACCAAATATTCGGGCTCAGCAATAGCAGCCTGCACGCAAGCGCGGGCTGGTGCATGGCCTTTAGGCACCCAAGCATCCCATACGGCATTCATCGCATCATAATCACCCATGTCTTTCAGATAGATAGTCGCTGACAATATATGCTCACGTGAACTCCCCGACTGAGCTAACAAGGTATCGACTTCCTCCAGCATAGTGACGGTTTGCTCAGTGATATCTTGATACTTATCCTTCGCCACTTGGCCACACAGATACACAGTACCTTGGTGAATGACTATGCTGCTCATGCGGGTGCCAACGTTTAAACGGGTAATGCTCATATTGATCATCTCTTAAATCAGTACATTGAAATAAAGGGTTTCACTCAAACCGAATAGGCCATTTTAACGATAAACAGGCGTTATGTCTGCGCCGCTAACTTAGGCCAAGGCGAGTAGAAACGTGCCATCAAGGCAAATAAACCGAGACCACAGCTCACCACGGCCAACCACACTAACGGCGTCGCCACAGCTAAATTCACTAATTGGAATCCTACCAAGGCCGAACACGCCGCGATTAACGCAAAGGGCAACTGAGTCACCACGTGGTCATGGGGGGCGCAACCTGAACTGGTCGCACTGAGCACGCTGGTATCTGAAATCGGCGAGCAGTGATCGCCAAAAACTGACCCCGCCATCACAGCGCTCAATACTGGTAACAACAGATGAGGATCTAAATTATGGGCAATCTCAGCGCCAATCGGGATCATAATCGCAAATGTTCCCCAGCTTGAACCCGTCGCAAAAGCCATAATCGCGCAGAGTAAAAACATGCCCGCCACCAGCAAGTGCGGAGAAAGATAAGACTTAGCCCAAGCAGCTAACAATTTCGCCACGCCAAGATCTTGGATCACAGCGCCAATCATCCAAGTACAGAGCAAAATCGCAATGGCGAAAGCGATCATACGCACACCGTGGCTCAAGTCCCCCACTAACGCCGTTAAACGTCGCCCAGACAAGCTCAACATAATCAGAGTGACTAAGGTCGCCAACAAACAAGCGTCGCGCATAGAGGCGCCAATATCAGCCTTAGCCAGCCAGAGCGACACATCCCAAGACGAGACCTGCTGAGCCCCCGACCACAAAGTTAATCCCACTGAAGCCAATAACAGCGTCAGCATAGGAATAGCAAGCAGCCAAGGATTTCCCCTAACCTCGACCGCATTTGAGGATTTGGCCTCTATAGGGGCAACAAAAGAGCGAAACCCCACACCATACCAAGCGACAAGCACGGATAAACCTAAAGTCACTATGGCGTAAAAATTAAATAAAGCCACATCGATAAAGGCTTCCAGCGGTGACACGGGCAAAAAGCTGATCCCCGCAATCAGAGCCATCACATAGGGGCCCCAGCTAGAGAAAGGCAATAGCGCACACAGAGGTGAAGCGTTGGAATCGACCAAATAGGCGAGCTGCTCATGACGAATGCCATAACGCTGGCTCAATGGCTGACAAACATGGCCGACGGCAAGGCAACTGAAAATTCCATCAATAAACACTAACCAACCAAGGAAAACGACGCCCAGACGTGCCTGACGTTCAGTGCGGATACGGCTATAAAGCCAATCACCAAACTGACCCACGGCGCCGCCACGTGCTAATAACTGCGTCATGCTGCCTAGCAGCAACATGGCCAATAGCACATTGAGGTGCCACGCTTGCCAAGCACCTTGGGCATAGAATTGTTTAACGCCGATATCAAGCAAATACCGCCCAGTTTGCAGTGGGTCAAATTGGGCGAGCAATAGCGCGCCAGAGACGATGCCGACGCCTAACGCCACCAGTGTACGACGTAAAAACAGGGCTAAGGTTAAGGTCAACAGTAGCGGGAGTATGGCGAGCAGACTAGGCGACATGGACCATTCCGATAAAAAATAAAACCAAGAATACTAACGAGTTAATAACAAATGCAAAAAAACTTAATTTAGAACCCAGTAATAGGGTATTTTTTGACCAAACGACAAGAATCGCTATTCCTTAAGTTCTAGGCACTGCTAGAATCACAGTCCCATCCAGAAACCATAGGACTCTCCAGATGAGCCTTGAATTACTGTCCAAACTGGAAACCAAAATCCAGGCTGCACTCGAAACGATCGAGCTTCTAAAAATGGAGCTTGAAGAAGAGAAGCAAAAAGCGTCTACGCTGAGTGAGCACAATCAACAATTGAATGCGCAAAACCAGCAACTACAAGAAGAACTCACTTCTTGGAACGAAAAAGTGACTGGCCTTGTTGGCTTGTTAAACAGCGAAATCTAAACAGCCTTTGTTTGATGATGCTGCGCTTCGATCAGTTCGTTCAATTCTAAAATAGCCTGCTTCACTTTTGGCAGGCTTTTTCTTGGCAGCAAAAACCGTCCCTTCTCAAATTCCAATCGTCCTAAGTCTTTAACCCAAATAACACCAGTGAGAAAAATACGCGCATGCTTAACGATAAGCTTAGGTGCGTAGACAGGAAAAACTCTCATATGACCACCTACAAGCATTCTTGTTGTTATTGATTACAGTTGTTTGACAGAAGCTTTACCACTTGAGTTTCATCGTTAGCGTGCTTTTTTTCATAATTTATTGCCAAAAACAGTTAATCATCTGATTTAGTTAACTTATCAATTTGCCACGCTGTAACCCAAATAAACAAAACGCCATAATAATGTCACTTGCCATTTTTTTGACGCTCTGCTAAATTAACAGCGTTACTCAGGGTAAAAATGAGTCCTCTGGCTCAAGTCCGTACTTTCTTTTACAAGAAGTACGGTTTTTTTTGCCTATTTTTTGCCTCGCTTTTATTCAATAAGTTCAATCGACTAACCTCAAAATCGCCTAGTCTGCGCCGTACCGCAATAAAAAAGGAGCCCTCAGGCTCCTTTCAAACTCAGTATATTCAGCATTATTACAAACCCGCATGACAGTGATGTGATAACGCCATAAAACTATTTTTTGGTTAAGTAGAAAGCGATATCTAACAGTTCGTCGTAGGATTTAATCGCGCCAGTCTCAACACGATACTTACCGTTAACGACAAGAGCAGGTACGCCTGTCAGCTTAGCGTTTTCAGTATCACGCTTCATTTTCGCCATTTGCGCCTTCACCATGAAAGATTCTGCCGCCGCATCGAAGGTTTTACCATCGACACCGTTAGCCACGAAAAGGGCACGAATATCGGCAAGGCTAGTGAAGTGTTCTTTTTTCTCATGAATGGCAGAAAATAACGCCGCATCCATTTTTTCATCGACATTTAACTGATGTGCAACAGCAAATGCGCGTGACATTTCAACGCCCATTTCTTTACCAATAAAATCAACGTGTGCTTGGTTAAACGCTACGCCTTCAGGCTTTTCGGCGAGAATTTTTGGCACTACTGTTTTAGAGAAATTAAAGCAGTGTGGGCAATAGAAAGAGAAAAACTCAGTGATCTCTGGCTTAGCGGTTGCTGGGCCATCGTTAATCACTGTGTAATGCACACCTTCTTGGTATTCCACAGCCGATACAGCTAGTGGCGCCAGTAATAAAGCCGCGGCCATAAGTAATACTTTTTTCATGCAAATTCCTTAAATCATTTTTGATAAATTGGCTGGAGACTAACATATTCCATTTTTTGAGTGTAACTCAAGCTTAAGAGTTCAATCTAATGTCACAAGATACGTCTGTGACATCATATTTTGCTCAATACTAATAAGGCACTAGGCTCAGTGGTGGCTCGCCAAGGGCAAAAAGTTGCTCCTTAAATGCCAAGATCTGCTGTTCCCAATACTTTTCATCCCCAAACCACGGGAAGTTCATCGGGAAAGCAGGATCGTCCCAGCGACGGCCAATCCACGCGTTGTAGTGCACCATACGCAGCGCCCGCAGCGGTTCAATTAAGGCTAACTGCCTGGTATCAAACTCACAAAACTCTTCATAGGCTTCGAGTAAAATTTCAAGCTGCATCAACTGCTGTGCTCTATCACCCGTTAACATCATCCATAAATCTTGAATCGCTGGCCCCATACGCGCATCGTCTAAATCGACGAATCCGGGACCGTCTGGCGTCCACAAAATATTGCCTGGGTGTAAATCGCCATGCAAACGAATGGCCGCAAAATCTTGGCGCTCCCAAATCGCATTCGCCTTAGCCAACACTTGCTCAACGACGGTAAAAAACGGTAAGCGTAGGCTGTTAGGCACCAGATTGGATTGCTTTAACCACGCGAGCGGCTCGGCGCCTAAAATCTGCGGATTCAAGGGTTCACGTTCAGCAAATACCGTTTGCGCCGCGTACTGATGTATACGACCGATGAATCGACCCACTAATTCCAGCTGTTCTAAATTATCGACTTCAAAGGCGCGGCCACCTAATGAAGGAAACAAGGTAAATCGATAACCTTGATACTTGTGTAACGTATGACCTTCGATGATCACAGGTACCGCAATCGGGATATCTTCTGCCGCGAGTGCGAGCGCATAATCATGCTCCTCTTGGATCTGCGCGTCGCTCCAACGGTCGGGTCGATAGAACTTCACCACATAGCGCAGCCCTTCATCGCTGCGGAACTGATACACGCGGTTCTCGTAGCTGTTCAGCGCAAGCAAACCCGTTTCCGGGTACACGCCCAGACTTTCGATCGCATCTAAGATCAAATCCGGCGTTAGCGCTTGAAAATGAAACTCTGCGCCGCTAGAGCTCGTGGTCGGTGGCGTCATATTCTGACTCATATTCAGTTCACTCTTAGGTGAGGTTGCAGCAAAGTAGCTAAGTATTCCAGCACCTCAAAATCGGCATCTCGTTCAGTCGAGAGCCAGCAAATGTTGCCGTAAAACTCATAATTGAGCCATAACTGGCTGCCTTCAAATTCTAATAACCATTGATGCCTGTCGGCGCCCCACTGACGCTCGCGCACAGTGCAATCGAGCGCCGCGGCTAAGGGTTCGGCAAAGTCGGCGAAACGATCAAAATCGATATCCGCACTGACCGCTAAACTTAAGGCACTTCTATCTAAGCTTATGGTATCTAAGCTAATGGCTTTTAGGTGCGTGCTTGGTAATTTCATGCTTGTTATCCAATCAACTACTACATGACATGATCAAACCTTGGCCCCAGTCCGGTGGACGCTTTGCCAAGTCTTCATGTTCTGCGTGTTCGGCAAAGGGCTGAGTTAAGATTTTTTGCAGCAAATGCAGCGGCGCAAGATTACCCTCTTCTACTGCGATTATCGCCTCTTGGGCTAAATAGTTACGCAAAATATATTTGGGATTCACACTATTGCGCTCAGTTTGCCACGCGGGGATATCCGCTACTGCGCCCAATCTTTGTTGGTAAGCTTGATACCAAGTATCAAACTGGCTGACATCAATAAAGTCATCCCGTAGCGCACAGTGTTTGCTGGTCGGATCTAGCTTGCCTAATTGGCGCCAAGTCTGAGTGTAATCAAGCTGATTTTTCTCCATCAGCACAGTGAATCGACCTATGAGGTCGAGATCCTGTTTGTCCTGCTCTACCGACGGGACATCAACTGCAGAGAGACCTAATTTCGCCCGCATCAAGCGCAAATAAGGCTGCACTAGCGCCTCTTGATATTGATTAAGAATGGCAATTAAGTCATCGGATGGGATCACAGGTGTGAGCGCCTGCGCTAAGCGTTGCAAGTTCCACAAACCGACCCCCGGCTGCTGACCAAAGGCATAGCGACCTTCGGGATCCGAATGATTGCAGATAAAATCTTCTTGGAACGTATCGAGGAACGCAAAGGGGCCGAAGTCAAAACTGTCACCCAGAATCGACATATTGTCTGTGTTCATCACGCCATGGGCAAAACCGACCGCTTGCCAGTGGGCAATCATCTTAGCGGTATCTTGCACTACCTGTAAAAACCACGCTTTATAGCCTGCGGCATCACAACTCAAATGGGGATAATGCTGAGTAATAGTGAAATTGAGTAATTGAATCAGCTTATCGGCACGGCCGCGTTCACTGTGGCAGAAAAACTCGAAATGGCCGAAACGAATATGGCTACGGGCTAAACGCACGGTAATGGCTGCGGTTTCTTGGCTCTCGCGCCATACGGGTAGGTCAGAGCCAATCACGGCCAAGGCACGGGTCGTCGGCACGTGCAAATGATGCAACGCTTCAGAGACTAAAAACTCACGCACGGCAGAGCGCATCACAGCGCGACCATCACCACGGCGCGAATATGGCGTCGGACCGCCGCCTTTAAGGGCGACATCCCATGCGCCATTTGGGCCAATCGCTTCACCTAAAATGATCGAGCGTCCATCCCCTAAGCGCGGCGTGTAACCGCCAAATTGGTGGCCACTATAGACTTGAGCATAGTAAGTCGCGCCATCGACGGCGGCATTGCCAGAGAGTCCCAGCAATAACTCATCGGTAGGCTGAGTTAAGCCGATTAATTGCGCAGCATCGTCGCTCCAGGCAAGCCAATGGGGATGACTGATACCCTGGGGATAGACTTGGGAATAAAACTCAGGCAGCTGAGTAAAAAAATCCTGTTTGAACTTCATCTTGTCCACCTATTGGCTCATGGTCTTGCAAACCAGCACCGACTTATCGTCGAACTCACATAGGTGCCCACATTGATAAGATCCAAGGCCAAAACCACTCACGCCAGAACGACTTAGGCGTTGCATACCATGAGCCTTGCTCTGGCATTGCTCTAGAGAATCGTAGTAACCATTAATATCTTCGGCCTGCAAAGGTGTCACCGGAATGGCACTCACATCGGGATAATAAAATAGGGTCCATTCTGGGGTTTTAGTACAGCCACTGAGTAGCAATAATCCAAGCCCGAATAAGACATTCGGTAAGGCATAGCTTAGTTTCATTTTTCCCCTACTTAAGCCCATAAAATAGGCCCATAAAAAAAGCGAACCTTAGTTCGCCTTTTGCGCATTCAGTTAGCAGGGATTCTACACTGCTTAGACGAGGGAAATAACCGCTTTTCGTTTAAGGATTTACCCGCTAAGCGCTCCCATCCAAAGTGTTAAGCCGTGGCGGCTTTAGCCTGTGCTTTCTCAATCCGATTTATCCGGCCCTCAAAGCCAGTGACAGTGCCATCGCTCAGCCCAAGCGCTAATGCTTTACGACAAATGACAATAGCGGCATCGAAGGCTTGGGTATCATTCAGCAAGGTGGCTAAATGCAAGAAACCGGAAGATTTGAGCTCAGTATCTTTGCCTTGCTCGGCGCTAGCTGCTTTGAACAGTGCGACATACTCTTCAGCTAACTGAGCGCCATAGTTGAGATAATCCGCCGATTTACGCTGCTTGTAGCACTCTGCGACCATATTTTGCAGCGCGGTATAGCGAGCACTGGCTGACGTTGCCCCTTGATATTCTTCAAAGGCCCGAACTAAGGTTACATTCGCCCAAGCCCCTGGCGCACCGACCTCTGAACGCGTGCTCGATGCTGGCTCTGCTTCAGTCTTAACGTCAGCTTGTTCATCTGTTGGCGTGGTGCCTAAAATGATCACCGACTCTTCATTATGGGCCGCAGGAATATCGACTTCGATGATATCTGTGTCTAGCTCCACCGAAATGTTCGCCGGCTCATTCGTCTCACGGGGCATTAATTCAGCTTCAACTTCGATGATAGGCTCAACTTCCACCACGCGAGTGTCCTCAGCCTGCTCAACTGGCTCAGGCTCTACGCGCTCGGGTACAGCAGCGGAGGAAATAGGTGCCTCTTCGGTAGGAACAACAGGTTTTACCGTGGTCGACTTGGGTTTCATCGCCTCTTGTTCTTCTTTCGCCAATCGCTGCGCGCGAAGGAATAAAAACACCCCGACAGCAATTAGTATAAATACGACTATGATCTTCATTCTTGTTCACCTTTGATGGCTGCTTCTCGTCAGAAACCGTGTCAATTGGTTTGCCAAAATCCATTAGGACAGTGTCCATGGCAACCGAGTCTAGCTAAAAATTGAGCAGAGATTAACCGCTATTAAAGTCCATTGTGTCGGTGTAAATCAAGTATTTATGCCTTTTTATACGATCTTGCGCTCAAATAGTTATAGCCAATTGCGCTAGACTGACGGAACCGCGTTGCCTTATCACCCCAATCGCCCAGTTTACGACAAATATAAGGAAAAACTGATGCAAAGTATTCTTATCGTGGCCCACGCTAGCCCCTACGGAACAGAAAAGCTATTTAACAGCCTACGCATCGCATTAGCACTGAAGGATCAGGATGAACAAGCCGTCGATCTTAAACTCTTTCTCATGTCTGATGCCGTGTTTGGCGCACTCAAAAATCAAACCACACCCGACTTAAGCTATAACCTACAACAGATGTTCGAGATCCTCTCAGCGCAGCAAGTGCCGATTCTGCTTTGTAAGACCTGCGCTCAAGCGCGAGGCGTCACGGCGGAAATGATCATCGAAGGCGCGCACATAGGTACGCTACAAGATTTAACTCGCTGGACACTGGCTGCCGACAAAGTGATGCATATCTAAGGTTTACTTTTAGGTGCGACATTGAGGATGACGAGATTGTTTAAAGCCCTATTTTGTGCGCACCTTCATAAATTGGCGCTTTCGTTTTGTCAGCGCCAATTTCACTGCCTATGATGGGATATCCGAGTAACAAGCTAAGGTATTCCAATGGGCACAGCCACACTACTTACGGGCAAACTCCTGTACGAACACCAGACCATTGCCGCAATGGTGGCGATTTATTGCAAAGCGAAACACCAAGGCCAAGATTCAACAGGTCTATGTGTAGATTGCATCGAGCTATTGGATTATGCCGCGACACGCCTAGATCGCTGCCCCTACGGACAAAGCAAACCTACCTGTAATAAATGCCCAGTGCATTGTTACAAACCCGCGCAGAAACAAATCGTCAAAGAGATCATGATCTTCTCCGGTCCTAGGATGCTGTTACCGCATCCCATTCGTGCAATCAAACACTTACTCGCGGAACGAATTCCCGTTCCCCGCGCAGTGCCAGAGGCGGCTTCAAATCGTCATCGGCGCATAGCAAGCCAGCAGAAAAACTAACGGCGATACTTTTACCGAGCCGATTTCCCTGATATAACAGGGCTCGAGGTATCGCATATGAACGATTTTAATACTTTTTTCGCTCAAGCTTACTGGTGGTTGTCGTTATTCGGAGGCGCACATTGCCTCGCGTTAGCTATTTATATTCGCTACTTTTATCACCCAGACGGTAACCAAAAACTCCTCGCCGCTTTCTTAAGTCTCATCGCCCTGTACTTCCTAACGGGTTTGTTGAACCGCGATAACAGTCCAATTCCGATCCATATTCTATTCAACCTGATTAACCCTATCTATTTTTTGCTTATGCCTTTGCTCTATCTCTATTGCAAACGCAGCTTAGTACCAACCCATAAACAGCTAGGATTTTCAAAACATTACTGGCCGTCGGCATTCACCTTAGTTTTCGCCATTTTAGATATCGCCCTAAGATTAAGCGCACATCCCAACGGGGAGTGGCAACCTTTAGCCCAAATGCTGAAGGAAATTAGCATTAGCCAATGGGGCGCCATACTGCCCGCACTGCTATCAATACAAACCTGTTGTTACTTTATCGCACTGTGGGTGCTGTTTCGTCGGCATAAACGCAATCAAAGTGATGCCACATTAACCCAAGAGGCGCTCGGTACCATTCGGTTTCGGTGGCTGATAGGTTTGACTTTAGCCATGTTGTTGAACTGGCTGATCCGCGTGTTTGTGGTGATTTTGCCCTTCTATCTTGGTGATCACTTATCGTTGCTATCCCATGCGTTGCCAAGACTCACCTTACTGCTGAGCATGTATATGTTGGCCGTATACGGCCTGAAACAAATCACCCGATCTGCCTACCTAAAAGGTCGCCTGGCTAAACCCCAACCACAGCCACGCCCGATCGCGATTGAAAATGTGCTCACCCCTGAGGAGTATGAATTCTTACATCAAATTCAGCAGGACGACACAGAAAAACCCCAAGCTTCTTCACCACCTAAGAACTAATTGGCGAAACCACACTCCAATAATCACCATCAATATCACTCCAACCATTGAGTCGAACACTGAACCTAAGCTGACACAGGAGTCACTTTTGGCTGTCATTTGTGTCGATAAAGGCTAGTCTGGAGCAACTGAAGACTTGAAGAGGCGTTACCATGAAATCATTTTTAACTGCCATTGCGGCATCGACATGCCTTATCGTGAGCCTATTTGCGGCGCCCACTGCACATGCGGATGAAAGCTATGATCAGGCGGTAGTCAATTTCCAAAAAGCGAAAGAAACCAGTAAGTTTTTCGACACAGCCTATGGCTATGCGTTATTCCCGACTGTGGGTAAAGGCGGCATAGGCATTGGCGCAGCCTATGGCAAGGGCCGAGTCTATCAAGGCGGTGTTTATATGGGTGATTCGAGCCTGACTCAATTATCCATCGGTTTTCAATTAGGTGGACAAGCCTACAGCGAGATCATCTTCTTTAAAGATGCTAAATCCTATGAAGCCTTCACGAGCGGCAGTTTCGAGTTTGATGCCCAAGCCTCGGCGGTTGCCATCAACATGGGCGCAAGTGCTCAAGCGGGAACCACAGGCAACTCAGCAGGCGCAGGCCAATCGGGAGGAAATCGCTCGGCCAGTGGCTCGTACATTAACGGCATGGCGGTATTTACTGCAGCGAAAGGCGGTTTGATGTTTGAAGCAGCGCTTGCGGGTCAAGCCTTTAGCTTCGAGCCTAAAGCTAACTAACACGAACCATTAAACGGTTAACTCAAACGGCGAGCCTCAGTGCTCGCCGTTTTTTTTATAACGTTATGATTTAAGATAGAAGTAAACAATGTTTGAAACCACTTTTAGCTTGTTCCCAAGTGACTTGGTCGTATAAAGGCTGAATACATGAAATAACAGGATAAATAAGCCATTGAATAAAAAACTAATTAAGTGCTAACAGATCTGCATGAATTACCTGATTGCGACCTTTAGATTTAGCCTCATACAAAGCCTTATCAGCCCGAATAAGCAAAGGCTCAATACTCGAAACACTACTAGACGTCGCCACACCAATACTAATTGATAACCGTATATCTGGATTTACATTAATTGTTTCAATAGCTAATCGAAGTTTTTCGGATACAACTAATGCTTGTTCGCTATCTGCTCTGGGTAAAATGGCGGCGAACTCTTCGCCACCGAAACGGCCAATAATGCCATATTGCTTTAGTCCATCTTGCAAAGCATCAGCACAAAGCTTAAGCACAGTATCGCCGACATTATGTCCGTGTACGTCATTAATTTTCTTAAAATTATCAAGATCTAACATAAGCACACTAACGGGAAAGTTTTCACTGGCGATGATACTCGTCGCATTATGCATAAAAGCCCTTCGGTTAAATAAACCCGTCAAACTATCCTGCGAAGCTAATGTGGATAACTCTTTGTTTAATCTATCCAATCTAACTAACAGAATGACAACCGTGCTGAAAATGATATAAATCATTCCAGCAATCACTAATCCACTCTGAAAAGAACTTTTGGCGACTAAATGAATAAATAATTCAGGTTTTACATAACAAAATAAGGCTCTTACGATAAAGCCTACCCCGAATAAGCCAGTAGAATACATCAACCAGCCCTTTAGCTTTTCACTTCCATACCAATTGCCTCTCGTTAAAATAAATGCCATTAAGATCAATTGAGTACCCGTAATAATACTTGCAAAAATAACTCGCATGGCTATGTCATCAATATAAATAGACATAGTCAGGATCATCACGAATATGGGAAATAAAACGAGCCAAAGCGGCGCTTGTTTACCCACTAAGCGAGCAAACGCCAGATAACTGAATGAAAACGCAGTAGTGACGCAAAAATTATAAAAAATAACCGCAATAACGGGAGGTAAATAAGGACGAGAAAACAGCAGTAAGTTAGCAATCCCGTGGATAAACAGTGCAATAACCCAGTACTTTGTCCCTTTATCCATTCCCCTCTCAGCCATCAGTAATATTGCAAGCAGCCATTGAACAATAGCTTGTGCGATGATTAGCGTTGGAGAATCGAGTTCTATCATGTTTTGGACTGATAAGTTCATGTCTAGGTTTAGATAGAAATAGTATCAGAGTCGATACTCATACGATAATAAGTAATTCCGCAATGCTGATAAGGAGCCGGATAGAGAATGTCAAAGCATGCTTTCAGCAAAGGTTTCTGCTGAAAGCAAATCACAAATGAAATACATAGAATAAAGTGAAATACATCAAATTATAGCAACATCAGCCCAATTATAGGCCCAGCTAAACTACTCATGCCCCCAAGGTTTTGGCGGTAATACGACGGGTTGAGTGAGATCAAAATCGACTTTGAAATCGCGGTTTTCGCGCGTGAGTTGATAGCTAAACGTCGTTGGGGTGATTTCCATGTGCCACACATTCGTGAGCGACTGGGTTAGCCCATTCTTAACGAAGTTGTCGATAGATTCCCTATCAATGGGGAACGATTGTTTCAGCACTGTCCCATCATTCATGGTATCGCCGCCATACATAGTCACAGCATCTTCGCTGCCATCTTGATGGCGATGATCGTGTTTCAACTTAAGCCCTTGCTGCGTTTTAGTCAGCACCCAAGTACGTGAATGGTCATCACCCACATGGAACGGGATCTTAAGCTCAGTGTCACTGCATTCGCGCACGTGCATAATTAAAGACTTACCGCTAAAGGCCGAGTCCGCAGTGTCACCCGAAACCACTTTGCCCGCAAAAGCTTGGCCACAATGGGCGGCAATTTGCGCGAAGAAAGCATTCTGGGTCTCAGTGGATATGGGCTCAGCTTGAGCCGCTATGGATGGTAAGGCAATCGAAGACAAACTGGCGAGCGCGAGACTCTGTAGGGCAATTCTGGACTTCATCATGTTCTCCATTTTTTTAGATGAAAAACACCCTAACACTAGGAAATAAATTCAAACTGAATTTTCCCTAGTGTTAGTGACGATAAGCCAAGTGATTACCAGCCGATATAAGTACGCGAACGATTACCGAGACGCTTCTTGATAAAGCGAGCCGTAATAATACTTCCCATCATCAGGAAGATAAAAATCCCCGCAGAGAAGAGCACGCTAGTGACCCAAGATCCCGGCGGTAAACGGTAACGCATTAAGGTCGCAGTGGCGTTAAACATCATGTCGAACAGCGGATGAATAAAGAAAATCGCAAAACTCATCTCAGCCACTTCCACTAACCAAGGCAATCGACTGCGCCCCGACAACCATTCGCAGAAATTCAGCACTAACACACATAAACAGAGTTTTTGAATAAACTGCCAATCGATACCGTTATATTCAAACGGAGCCTTATGGTAGTTACCAATATGCTGCACTATGTAAGTTTGCTCGACTAAGCTCACCACTAAAAAAATCATCGCGAGGGCAGTAAAGATAGAACCAAAGCGCGTCACAATATGTTCATCTTGCGAATATAAAATACCAATCAAATAGAAAGGCATAAAATACACCACTGAGTGGATGAAATTGACGTTGCCTATGGGTCTATGCAGCAGAATAGCCACCACACAACTCAGTACAAATAGCGTCCAACGCATCTGCTGTGAGCAACGGATAAACCACAAAAATATTGGCGAAAATAAAAATACCGCCATGATGAATGGAATATACCAATGCGGATACAGGATATAACCGTTACGTATTGTGTAAAAAATACTCAGCAAGAGTTTGTCGAGCGACTGGTGCTCCATAAAAATCCAGCGCAAACACAAACAGAATAAACCGATCAGAGACACGACTAAAAAAGGATAAAGTACGTTCTGTACTTTGTTCTTCATGAACTTGCTGTAGTCGAAATCCTTATAAAAAATACGATGGAAAAAGTACCCTGAGATAAACACGAACAAAGCCGTGCCACCGCGTAATAGGTTTTCCAACAGCAGCGGGAAACCTTCTCCAGAGTTGTAAATACTGTGGCCAAGCACGATAAAGATAATCGCAATGCCACGCATGTAAGTAAATTCGAGCTGATTTTTTCTCATTATTAATTCATCGCACAGTAGAGGGTTCTTCCATCAACAACACTCGCAGAAACCCTAATAGTTCCATGGACTTCTGCTTCATTGAATACCAGATACTGACCCTCACGCTGAAAGGGGAATGCCAAAGGTAACAGAGTTGCAGCCTCAATGCCCTCACAATAATTTTGTACAGGAACATCGAGTAATGGACTGCCACTCACTGACAAGTTACTAAATTGCGCGCTCATCCCTAGATAGGCTTGCGTCATTTCATCTTGGTACGGCACAACATAAAAACCAGAACGCACATCACCCACATCAATAAAACTACTGCTATCGCTCACGCTCGGCATCACCAATAACGGTACTCTAACGTCTTGCGCATTCAATAATAGCTGCGACAATTTCGCTTGAGTGGCAGGATAATACGCTAGCATTTGCTGTAACGGCTTCTTCTGTTTATTGTCTTTTCTTTCCACCGGCGGCACTGGTTTCACGCGATTTAACAGTAAATCTAGCGGTAACATGCCCGACATGACAGACTCTTTCCACACATAAGGGTCTTGAGTGCTATCCAACAATATGCCCGCCAGAGCACCGATGTTTTCCGCCTCCGCCGTCCAACCACCCAACATTTTCCTCTGCTGGTAATAGTCGTGCACATATTGGGTCAGTATTTGCTGATAACCGAGTAAGGTTTGATTTTGGCTTAAGATACGTGCGCCAGCAGCCAGTTCCACATACTTAGCGCTGCCTTCGACGAGGTCGTTGATGTAACCGACTCTATCCTCGTTTGGCGCAATTTGACGCCATTGCTGCAACCAATAGGCCGCATGGCTCAAGTGTAATGACTGCTGCTCGGGTTGTGCCAGCGCCGCCATTAAGGCATCAAACAACTGTAAACGGTAATAACGGGCATCGAGGCTGAGCGGAAACACTTCGCCCTCGTAACGCCTGCCCTCTTCTAAAACTCGCCATTCGGATTGCGCATAAAAGTGAAAAGCTTCATGCAGGCCATTACTGGCCCAGATTAAAAAGGCTAAATCCGTGGGCTTAGTGTCGGCAGTAAATTGGATGTTCGGCGCTTCGAGTTGGATTAGTACCCCTGGCTGACCTTGATATTGCGGAAAACCGAAATTAACAGACAAACCAGACTGCAGGTTGACTGACTCTAAGACACTATTATCTTGAATGATTTCGCCACCGGGCTGACGCAGCCAGACGTTGCCGCCATAACTAAAGAGGTGCACTTTATCTTCGAGGCGAAAACCCGGCCACAAAGCTTCGCTCTGGCGACTATTCTGCGCCATAAAATCGAGATAAAGACGGGCGAGTTGTTCCGGAGAGGCCTCATCGGCAAACGCGGGGGTAGCGGCAGAGACACCTAAAAACCATAGGATCACTACCATAATATTTTTCATTTATCTGCCTAAACAAACACAAGGGGTTTACAAAACAGCGCTAGCATATAGCGCAATCAAGCAATAGTGAAACGTTTGCAAAAAAATATTTTTACCCCAGAAAATCTAAGTAAAAACCAAATCCACGACTCCTAATAAAATCATATTTTTAGCGCAATTTAGCATCACTTAGGTCTTGGCGAGCACATTAGGCTTTAGCCTTAGGTTCCGTCGGTTTATCGCCAAACCAGAGCGCCAGTTTATCCGCCGCGAGGGATTTCACTTCGTCATCAATATATAAGGTCACCATAGTCAAAGCTGCGGCAAGGGCACCTAAGTCATCGGTAAAGCCCACTAAAGGCGTAAGATCGGGGATCGCATCTAAGGGAGAAATAAAATACGCCAAGGCACCGAAGATGACAGACTTAGCCCATTTAGGGGTATTTGGCTGCTGCGCCGCATAATAAAGCCACAGGGCACGCTCGATCACTTCCCTGCCCGCCTGACGGCTAAAGAGTTTAACCTTGTTCCAAAATCCGCTGTCGGTAAATTGCTCATCCGCCATTATATCGCTCCTGCAGCTTGAGATTGTTTGAGTATCAATCTATTCCTCCTCACAGTGTACGACGATAAGCCGCAGGGGTCAGGCCAAATTGTTGCTTAAAACGTAAGGAAAACTTTTCCGCCGATTGATAACCACAGGCTAAGGCCACTTGTAGTAATGGCTCGCCCGAGTTTTGCAGCATGGCCAAACCATGGCTCAGCCGGACTTCGACTAACAACTGCCTAAAACTGGTGTCTTCTAACGCCAATTTACGCCTAAGGCTGGCCGTGCTCATGTGTAACTTGTCGGCAATCTCCTCCTGCTGCCATGGAGCCGAAGGACTCACGCTCATCAAAGCCAAGGCCGCTTGAGTCACGCTGCGTTGCGTGTGGCCATACAACCAGTTCACACTGCGTTTATCAGGCAAACTGAGCAGTAACGCAGCCAGATAATGCAGCTGAACAGAATCAGCCAGAGACAAGCTCAAACTCTGTAATAACGCATTCCAAGCTAAGTCCACCGCGCGCGATACGTTTTGGACTGGCATAGGATCGCGCCAATCGGCCGTGCTCGATAAAATGCCTTGGGGCAAATCGTGGGGGAGTAATAACTGTACCGCCCGATAGCGCCCATGAAAAGGCCGATTCACAAAGCTGATATGCGAACCCGCAGGAATTAACAGTAACTGACCTTGGCCCACCAAAACGGATTCATCTTGCCAGAGTAAAGACTTTTCCCCATGGATAACCCGAATAATCGACGGCTGATGCACAGGTACTTGAGATAAAGATTGTGCCTGCTTCGAATCATATTCAAACAAACGGATCATGACACCAGCCTAATTATCAATGGATTATCGGTTATATACCGCAGTCAACTTGGCGCTACTTAAGGCTTGTGCTCTGAGCATAAAGCCTAATAATGCAGGGCTAGCGTCCTTTGGCAGATCTAATGCACTGGGCAATGCCCACACAGTGAATTCATACCTGTGTACGCCATGACCTTCGGGCGGACAAGCGCCACCAAAGTCAGTGGTGCCGAAGTCGTTCTTCAAAGCGATAGCGCCTTTGGGCAGTGCATCTGCATGCGAACCCGCGCCTTGCGCCAGTGATGTTTGCGCTGCGGGTAAGTTATATACCGCCCAGTGCCACCAACCGCTGCCCGTTGGCGCATCAGGATCATAAGCCGTCACCGCAAACGCTTTCGTCCCCGCAGGTACTTCAGTCCAAGTCAGTTGCGGCGAAATGTTTTCACCTTGGCAACCGAAACCATTAAATACTAATTGCGATGTGAGTTTATTGCCCTCGCTCATATCTTTGCTCGTTAACGTCATAGCATGTGCCTGTCCAAATAAGCCCAATACTAAACTCGCCCCTAGCCACCATTTATTCATGTCTATCTCCCATTGATGTTTCGACCTGACTAATCTACGTCAATCCAAAAGATCACATCTGCCCTAAAACGGCAACTTTCTGCCCCAAATGCTCAAATGTGAGAAAAAAACTGTCATTTTTGCAATCTTTCAGCATGCATGTGATTTTGTAAAGAGAATTTATGCATAACCATGCAAGTTCGCCGCACGGTATAAATCAAGAGGCCTATTACTACAGCCCTTTAATTAAAATCAGAAAAAAAGAATAAGATGTTTTATGCAAAAATCATTATTTAAATAACACTGACAATATTTACTTTCATAATTTAGATAAAGATACTTAAGTATGATTGACTCAGTTTAATATCGATTAAATAAGTTAAATTTAAGCACTGAATATTAAAAAGTAAGACATAGGTCATGATTTTATTTATAACTCACATATAAACTTCACTCCGTAATAAAAACCTAACTATTTTCTCTAAGTCATAATGGAGTCGTATATGAAGAGGAAATCTAAAATCATGGCGCATATCCGGCGCACGCGGCATATCATGATGCCTAGTCAACGTGACTATTTCGATCACTCCTTTATCTTCCTCCGCTAATCTCAGCGCAGGTAGTAGGCCAACAAACAGGTCTAAAGTGCTATTGCTCTAATTTTTGCAAACACTTAATGTACTGTCTTTTTTTGGTTTATTATCTTGCGTCACTATCAAAGCATTCTTTTATCAGTGCAGTTTTACTGCGGCTAAGCTATTTGCACGCCCAATAAATATATTTTAACTTTTATTTATTTCGCGACATTGGCATAACCACATCTAACCTGCGCACGGAATAGCTATATCTAATTTTTATGCCATTAATGTTTTTAATTAGGTATAGGCACACTTGTATCTATTTTTTAAAAAGTAAAAGGGAAATTAACTATGAAATCATTAAAAGTAGCCGCTAGCTTATCTGTTAGATCTTGTTTCGATATCGACAGAGAAGTCGTCAATGTATTAACCACAGATTTTTGCGATGTGGGCGCGGCTGTAGTCTCTGTTGATGATGTTAGAAATGGTATTGTTGAAAAGATTAAAAACACCGGATTGAAACTACCGATTTTCGTTTCAGTTTGCTGCGAAGAAACTTTCCCAGACGATGTTTGCTCATCTATTACTGGGGTATTTGAACTCTGCGGCGATAACACTGACTTCTACGGAAAACAGGTTGAAACTGCGGTCGATAAATATGAGCAAGCGCTATTACCTCCTTTCTTCGGCACACTGAAAAAGTACGTTGAGATGGGTAATTCCACCTTTGCTTGTCCAGGTCACCAAGGCGGACAATTCTTCCGTAAACATCCTGTGGGTCGTCAGTTCTTCGACTTTTTTGGCGAAACGATTTTCCGCGCCGACATGTGTAATGCCGACGTAAAATTGGGTGATTTATTGATCCATGAAGGCGCACCACTGGCAGCGCAGAAATATGCTGCCAAAGTCTTTAATGCCGATAAAACCTACTTTGTACTTAACGGCACTTCATCTTCAAATAAAGTGGCGACCAATGCGCTGCTTGCTAAAGGTGACCTAGTATTATTCGACCGCAATAACCACAAATCAAACCACCATGGCGCGTTAATCCAAGCTGGTGCAACACCCGTTTATTTAGAAACCGCACGTAATCCCTTCGGATTTATTGGTGGTATCGACGCTCATTGCTTCCAAGAGTCCTATTTAAGAGATCAAATTCGCGAAGTCGCCCCAGAAAGAGCCGATGAAAAACGCCCCTTCCGTTTAGCGATAATCCAACTCGGCACCTATGACGGCACCATCTACAATGCTCGCCAAGTAATTGATAAAATTGGTCATCTATGTGATTACGTCTTATTTGACTCGGCTTGGGTCGGTTACGAACAGTTCATCCCTATGATGAATGACTGCTCGCCACTCTTGCTCGAACTGACCGCTGAAGATCCTGGCATTATCGTGACTCAGTCGGTGCATAAACAGCAGGCGGGCTTCTCGCAAACATCGCAAATCCATAAAAAAGATAAACATATCAAAGGCCAAGATAGATATTGCAACCATAAACGCTTCAACAACGCCTTTATGATGCATGCCTCTACCAGTCCCTTCTATCCATTATTTGCGGCGCTAGATGTGAACGCGAAAATGCACGAAGGCGCGAGTGGTCGTTACCTGTGGCGCGAAGCGGTAAAAGCCGGCATCGAAGCACGTAAGCTACTGCTGAAAAAGTGTAAATATATCAAGCCATTCGTGCCAACCATGATAGATGGTCGCCTATGGCAAGACTATGAAACTGAACAAATGGCCGATGACTTACGTTTCTTCGAATTCGAACCCGGTCAGAAATGGCACTCCTTCGAAGGTTATGACAAAGGCCAATACTTCGTTGACCCTTGTAAGTTCCTATTAACAACACCAGGCATAGATGTAGAAACCGGTAAATATACCGACTTTGGTATTCCAGCAACTATTTTGGCTAACTTCTTACGGGAAAATAATATTATTCCTGAGAAGTGCGACTTAAATTCGATTTTATTCCTGATGACGCCTGCGGAAGATATGGCCAAGATGCAACATCTGGTCTCGCAAATATCTCGATTCGAGAAATTAGTCGATGAAGATGCGCCATTATCTGAAGTTTTACCTAACGTCTATAACGCGAATAAAGCGCGTTATCAAGACTATACCATCCGCCAACTTTGCCAAGAAATGCACAATCTTTATGTCAGCCATGATGTAAAACAACTGCAGAAAGAAATGTTCCGTAAAGCGCATTTCCCAACCAAAGTCATGGATCCACAGGAAGCAAACCTAGAGTTTATTCGTGGCAAAGTCGAATTAGTCCCACTATCAAAAATTGAGGGAAGAATCGCCGCAGAAGGCGCACTTCCTTACCCACCAGGTGTGTTATGTATGGTACCAGGTGAAATATGGGGTGGCTCTGTTCAACGTTATTTCCAAGCTCTCGAAGAAGGTATCAACTTATTACCTGGATTCTCGCCAGAACTACAAGGTGTTTATCTCGAAAACACTCCTGACGGCAAAATTCAAGCAATGGGCTATGTACTAAATAAATAATGAAAACTGACTGCAGAGTTTATTAACCCCGCTCTGCAGTCAATTTCATACTCCCTATAATAAGTCACCTACATTAGGTTATTAGTATGAGTAAATCAGAAAATAAAATTGGCGTCGTCCAATTAACTATTATCACCATAGTCAACATGATGGGTTCGGGCATTATTATGCTGCCAACCCAATTAGCTCAAGTCGGTACTATTTCGATTTTATCTTGGTTAGTCACAGCGGCGGGTTCAACTGCCCTCGCCTACGCTTTTGCCAAGTGCGGTATGTTCAGTAAGAAATCCGGTGGTATGGGCGGTTATGCCGAATATGCCTTCGGCCGCTCAGGCAACTTTATGGCTAACTACACCTATGCCGTTTCACTGCTCATCGCCAACGTCGCCATTGCGATCTCAGCCGTGGGTTATGCCGCCGTGCTGCTCGATGTAAACCTAAGCCCGATGGCCATTTGTCTTGCAACCATTGGCGTACTTTGGCTGGCAACGATTGCTAACTTCGGTGGTGCCCGTATCACAGGTCGCGTAAGTAGCGTGACTGTGTGGGGGATTATTCTGCCCGTGATTGGCGTGTCTTTAATTGGTTGGTTCTGGTTTGATATCGACCTCTATAAAGGCGCATGGAACCCGCATGATATGCCATTCTTCAAAGCGTTAGGCGGTTCTATCGCCATGACTTTGTGGGCATTCCTTGGTTTAGAATCGGCCTGTGCCAACTCCGAAGCCGTCGATAATCCAGAGAAAAACGTCCCTATCGCAGTAATGGGCGGTACTTTAGGCGCGGCGGTAATTTATATCGTCTCTACTAACGTCATTGCCGGTATTGTGCCAAACGCCGAACTTGCCATGTCAAACGCGCCCTTCGGTTTAGCCTTCGCGCAGATGTTTAACCCTGTGGTCGGTAAAATCGTGATGGCCTGCGCCATTATCTCTTGTACTGGCTCGCTGCTAGGTTGGCAGTTCACTATTGCCCAAGTGTTTAAAGCCTCTGCCGATGAAGGATTCTTCCCTAAAATCTTCTCTAAAGTCAGTAAAGCCGATGCGCCAATTTGGGGTATGACCATTATCGTTTGTATTCAAACCGTTTTATCTCTGATGACTATTAGCCCATCACTGAGCAAACAGTTCGAAGCACTCGTTAACCTCGCCGTCGTCACCAACATTGTGCCTTACATACTATCGATGGCCGCCCTTGGCATAATGCAAAGACAGCAAAAAGTACCAGTTAATAAAGCCCGTATTGCCAACGTGATTGCCGTGATCGGTGCCTTATATAGCTTCTATGCCCTGTATAGCTCAGGCGAAACCGCAGTAATGCTTGGCGCCATGGCCACCTTCTTCGGTTGGACTATCTTCGGCGTGATCTCAAACAAAGCACCCGTTGCCGATACGCGTCCAACCTAAATCCGGCTAGCGCATTATCGAAAACGATTAATCACACCATCTAAAAGAACGGTTACTCAGGGATCATAGGCCAAGCCTATGATCCCCTGGAGAATACTTGCTCATTATCGGGGGATTTATGAATAAGACTTGTCTCGCCTTAGTGTTACCTATGCTATTAACGGCCACCAGCAGTCAGGCGGTTGAGCTTTATAAAGATCAAAAAAATACATTAGATTTAACCGGTTGGTTGGGGTTTGCCGCCCTGAATGACAGCCACGACACCTCGGTTATCGACGATTCATCACGCTTAAGATTTAGCTTCGAGCGCAGTGAGAGAAACGGCTGGACCGCCTTCGCCACCACAGAATGGGGGATCAATATGGTCTCCAGCGACGATGGCCTAGTGATGCAAGGGGGCAAACTTGCCGCCGAAAAGACCGATGATTTTCTCTATAACCGCTTAGGTTATGTTGGCATGTCCCACGATGTCTGGGGGAGTTTGAGCTTTGGTAAACAATGGGGCGCCTATTACGATGTCGCCGGCACCACAGATTTACCCAACGTTTTCGCAGGTTACAGCGTTGGTGCTTACACCTTTGGCGATGGCGGCCTCACCGGCACTGGCCGTGCCGACTCCGCCTTTATTTACCGCAATAGTGTCGGCCCAGTGCAAATCGCCTTGCAATATGCAGCCAAAACCAATGGCGATGTCAGCTTAAAAAATGATGACGGCAGCGAAATGAGTAACTCTGAGTTGAGTTTCGACAGCAGTTACGGCGCCAGCATCACCTATGCGGCAACCGACAAGTTCAAGCTACTCGCAGGCTTTAACCGCGGTGATTTTGAAGGCCACTTAGGTAATACCCAAGTCGATGAAACCAATGAAATCATCGGTATTGGTGCCATGTATGGTGACTACTACCACTATGCCGAAGGACGCGAAGCCAGCGGTCTCTATGTGGGTTTTAACGCTCACCAAAGTAAGAGTAATGAACTGGTCAATGGTGATCTCTACGACGCCACTGGTGCCGAGTTGATGACGGCCTATCAATTCGACAACGGTTTTGTGCCTATGGTCGTGCTCAGTTATTTAGATTTAGACACAGATGCAACTACGCCCATCCAAGGTAATTGGACCCGCCAATTTGCCATGCTGGGTCTGCACTATCGCTATAGCAACGACACTGTGATGTTTGCTGAAATGAAGTTAGATTTCAGTGATATGGATGATACCGCGCTTGAAGCGCAGGAAGACAACAGCTTCGCAGTCGGGATTAATTACTTCTTTTAAGGCTCAAGGGAATTTGACCAAGGTGGCTAAAGCGCTCATTCAACTTTGGCATTCCTTGGTCATATATAGCGGGACTATTTTAAATAACAGTCTTCAGTGGCTGTTTTAATCACATGTTCAATTAACCATGTTTTGCAGGACAGGCAGCTCGCGTCATCGCTCATATGCGTGAGCTTATTTGAGGCTGAGGTGCGGCGCACGTTTCGTCTACAAACGCTCGCCGTAACACTCATTGGATGGTACCGCAGGCTTACCATTATCTCTACGCCACTCCAAGTCAGTTTCTGGAGTGGTTTTTTTTCAATTTCGAGCGGCTAGCTCCAGATTTGCTTCGACCTTCAGCGGCACTTATTAATGCCGACGACTGTCGTTCAGCTACCCCTTCGCTTTAAAGGCTAATCTGCAACATCATGATAAAGCAGACAAGCCTCGCGTTAAGTTCCAATAACCGACGTTTGTCTATACTTCGCCATTTATCGCCTGAATACAGCGCTGCACGACTTCTTCGAAAGTGCCATCTATGCTCACTTGGATAACATCAGCTTCATCGGTCGCAGGCATCTCCAGCGTGTCAAACTGACTCTTGAGTAGCTCAATCGGCATAAAGTGGGCTTTTCTGGCAAACATGCGTTCTTTGACTAATTCAAAATCACCATATAGGTGAATAAACACCAGCTTACTGTTGTTCTGACGGATTAAGTCACGATACTGACGACGCAGCGCAGAGCAGACAATCACCCCCTGTTCACCTTTTTGTTCAATGCTATACACAGCATCGTTGATGCGCTCAAGCCAAGGAGCGCGATCGCTATCGTTAAGCGGTGAGCCAGATTTCATCTTGATAATATTGGCTCTAGGATGCAGGTCATCACCATCGATAAATTTCGTCTCTAACGCCTTTGCGACCGCAGCACCAATCGAAGATTTGCCACAACTAGAGACGCCCATGAACACATAGCTATTGCCTTTTTTTCTCTCAGTCACTTTGTTAACCTCATGCCAATTCTCGAATTTAGTCACTTCCCACTCTATCATATTACGGGTAACATGTTACCGGTAACCTACAAAAATGTGGACAACTTAACTAACAAGGAAAAGTCCTCTTATGTCTGATATGTCATTGATTCTGACAGCGCTGGGTTCAATCGCCCTGCTACTGTTCTTAGTGATGAAAGTGAGATTACATGCAGTGGTATCACTGATACTGGTGTCGATCATTGCCGGTCTTTTCTCTGGCATGAACCCAGCCGATATCACTAATACTATTCAACAAGGTATGGGGGGAACACTGGGCTTTGTGGCGGTGGTGGTCGCTTTGGGGGCGATGTTTGGTCGCGTCATGGAAGAGACTGGTGCACTAGATCAGATAGCCCATACACTGCTGAATAAATTTGGTAACGACAAAGCCCACTGGGCGATGACCTTTACTGGTTTTATCTGTGCATTACCCCTCTTCTTCGACGTTGCTGTGGTACTACTGATTGGCATCGCCTTTGCCGTGGTTCGTAAAGGGGGCGGCAGCGTCGTTAAAATTGGTATTTCGTTGCTCGCGGGTATTGCCACCTGTCAGGCGTTTCTTATCCCTGCACCTGGGCCTATTTTGGTCGCTTCACAGCTCAATGCCGACTTTGGCTACATGATAGTCTTCGGTCTACTGGCATCGATTCCTGCAATGATTCTAGGCGGTCCACTCTTTGCCAGTCTCATCTCGCAAAAAGTCCATGTTGAGCTACCAGCCCACGAGCAGCAAGAAAAAGGTGAACGAGAAGGTGGACCTATCCCCTCATTCGCGCTCTCAATCAGTATTGTGATTTTTCCACTGCTGCTTATCGGTTTAAAGACAGTTGTGTCGCGCTTTATTGATGAAAAATCCGATCTGCATAATTGGCTCGCCTTGATAGGTCATCCTTTCACCGCCATTCTGCTTGCCTGTTTAATCGCATTTTATGTGCTGGGCGTGAGACGTAATATTCCCAATGACCGCATCATGGAAATCTGCAGCAGTGCGCTCCAACCTGCTGGGGTTATTATTCTCGTCACCGGTGCTGGCGGCGTGTTCAAGCAAGTACTGATTGATTCAGGTGTCGGCGATGCTTTAGGGAATATGTTGGCAGGTTCGGGATTACCGATTGTGATACTGGCATTTATTTTGTCGGCTTCGGTGCGCGTGATCCAAGGGTCGGCAACAGTGGCTATGTTAACGGCTTGCGGCCTTATCATCCCGATACTTGAACCATTGAACTTAGATGGTGCTCAATTGGCAGCGATTACGATTGCCATTGGCGGTGGTTCGATTGTGCTCTCGCACGTTAATGACTCAGGCTTCTGGCTCGCCAATCGTTTTCTTGGATTATCAGAAAAACAAACGCTGCAAACGTGGACGGTAATGGAGACCATTATCGGCACGACGGGCGGCATAGTCGCAGTCATCATCTCTGCGTTTCTCTAACGCTAGCCAGTGATGACAAGTATTAGCCGTTAAGCGAAAGATCGAGGGGAAATCTACAATGTTTCCCCTAGATCAATGCGATAACCCAGATCGATAACCGATTCAGCTATCTCTTTGCCATTTAATCGGTCTAATAACTCAGTGGCAGCAATTCGACCTATCTCCTTTCTTGGGGTAATAATGCTCGCCAATTTTGGCGTCATGGATTGCCCTATATCATGGCCATGAAACCCTGCAACGCCTATTTGTTCTGGGATCTTGATGCCTTGTCTTTGACACTCAAATATCACCCCCGCCGCTAGATCATCGTTAGTGCAGAAAAAGCTATCCACATAGGGATATTTCGCTAAGGTTTGCTGTAATAACGACGCACCCAAGGAAAACGATGAAGCCTCATTGGTGGTCATCGTCAAAGGTGTGAGCTTGGCTTCCTGCATCGCTAACTCGTAGCCCCGCATCTTAAGCTGAGTGCGAATGTCCATGCGCGCGCCTAGATAAGCAATGTGGCGATAGCCTTGTGCAATCATGGCCTTAACCATTTCGCATGCAGCTGCTGTGTTATCGAACCCCACACACTGTTGAATTGAAGGCGACACACTATCCATCATTTCAATGACCGGAATGCCCGCCGTTTCAATCATTCGCACGGTACGCGGCGTGTGGTAACTTTCGGATAAAAGTAAGCCATCAATATTGTAAGAAAGCAGTGATGCCACCCGCTCCTCTTCTAATTCTGCCTGATATCCGTAGTGAGCCAGCATGGTTTGATAACCGCGTTTTCCAGTCACATTCTCGATACCGCGCAGCACTTCGGCAAACACTTGGTTGGTTAACGACGGCACTAACACGCCAATGGCGCGGCTGGTTGCTTGCGCCAAAATTTCCGGCGCGCGATTAGGTATATAACCTAAGGTTTCTAGCGCGATAGCTATCTTTTCTTGAGTGCTTTGCGCCACCCTTGTTGGATTTTTTAAATAGCGGCTCACCGTCATTTTGGTGATCCCAACTTGATCGGCAACGTCTTGAAGAGTGGGTCTACGCTTTTTATTCATAGTATCTAATGTTAGTTAACAAGCCGCGGGTATGGGTGAGATGTATAGCTAAAATATCGAATATAAACAAATAGTAGACATAAGCATCAGACGAGATTTTATAATAGTTCGCCCTGCGATACCAGTTAGGACTATTTTATCGCGGCGCCGCTCATTGTAAGCATTTATCGGTAAAGATGATGAGGGGCTGATAACAAAAAGCTCAAGTGCTAGCACGTATATGCATTAACTTATTTCAGACTGAGCTAAGGTAAACATACTGGAAAAATTGTGGCGAAATCAAAAAGGATTGTAAAAAAGGAGAGTATCGCAGGATGATCGTGCTAACTAGGCCACTCCAAGCTCATGTCTGGAGCGGCCTTTGTACATTATTGTGATAGCTAAAAGTGATTACTTAGCCTGTTGGCGACCCTGAGCGGGCTTACCTGCTGGTTTACCACCACTTTTTGATGGACTTCCACCTTTAGCCTGAGAGCCGCTGGCCTTAAAACCAGACTGACCGAAGGGCGCTTTTGCTCCCGGACGGCTCGAATGGGCTCCGCTAGGTTTAGAGCCGGTTGGCTTAGCCCCATTCGCTGCGGGTTTTCCACCTTTAGCGGCAGGTTTCGATTCAGCACCAGCCTGAGCTTGCGCGCCGCCTTTCGCCACACCTTTAGATTTGCCATCGCCCTTGCGGTCATCAAACTGATTACCCGAGAAGCGCGTAAAGGCTTTTTGGCCTTGGTTGGCATCTTTCATCCACTTAGGTCCGCGCTCATTTCGACCTTCTGGCGGCACTAATTGATGTGGGCTATTGCCGATCAAGTCTTCACGCCCCATGGCAGTTAACCCTTCACGGATCAATGGCCAACCCGCAGGATCGTGATAACGCAGCAATGCTTTGTGCAGACGACGTTGGCGCCCTTTCTTCGGCACTGATACCACTTCGCTGGTGTGCTTGACGTTTTTCAGCGAGTTTAACTCGGTATGATAAATCGTGGTCGCATTCGCCATCGGTGACGGATAGAAGTTCTGTACTTGGTCGAGCTTGAACTTACGTTCCTTCAACCACAGCGCTAAGTTCACCATATCTTCGTCGGTCGTGCCCGGATGCGCCGAAATAAAGTAAGGGATCAGGAACTGCTCTTTGCCCGCTTCCTTCGAAAACTTATCGAACAATTCTTTAAACTTATCGTAGGCGCCCATGCCAGGTTTCATCATCTTGCTGAGCGGACCTTCTTCCGTATGCTCAGGGGCGATTTTTAAGTAGCCGCCCACATGGTGCTGCACTAACTCTTTAACGTAAGCCGGATCTTCAATTGCCAAGTCGTAACGCACGCCAGAGGCGATCAATACTTTCTTGATGCCAGGTACCGCACGTGCCGCGCGGTACAGGTCGATAGTGTGTTTATGATCTGTGCCTAAGTGGCCGCAAATCGATGGGAACACACAAGAAAGACGGCGACAGGTTTTTTCGGCCTTTTCGCTAGTACAACCTAAACGATACATGTTGGCGGTTGGGCCGCCTAAATCGGAAATTACCCCAGTAAAGCCTGGCACTTTTTCCTGAATATCTTTGATTTCTTTAACAATCGATTCTTGTGAACGACTCTGAATGATTCGGCCTTCATGTTCGGTAATCGAACAGAAAGAACAACCACCAAAGCAACCACGCATGATGTTGATAGAAGTCTTGATCATGTCATAGGCAGGGATTTTTTCCTTGCCATAGATAGGATGAGGAATGCGCTGGTAAGGTAAATCGAATACGGCATCCATCTCATCGGTATTAAGCGGCCATGCGGGCGGATTCACCCAAACGGCGCGATCGCCATGGGGTTGGAATAACGCACGGGCACAACCTGGATTTTGCTCTTGGTGCAAAATCCGTGAAGCATGGGCATATAAATATTTGTCTTCGGAGACTTTTTCAAACGCTGGCAGCAGCACATAGGTTTTATCCCATGGCTTAGGTTTAGGCGGCTGAACGCTAATTGGCTTAGGTGCTTCGTTATCGAATATCTTCACATCCGACGGGCCAGACAAGTTAGCACAACCCACATCATCGGCGCCGTAAGGATTCGGCAGCGGCTCTATCTTGTGCAGTTGGTCAATCTTACGCGAGTCCATACCGCGCCATTCGGGCAGCGGCTCTTTACGGATAACCGCAGTGCCGCGCACATCGTGCAGCGAGCTAATCGGTTCGCCGGCAGCTAAGCGGCGTGCCACTTCAACTAAAGGACGCTCGGCGTTGCCGTACATCAGAATGTCAGCCTTGGCATCGAAAATCACACTGCGACGCACTTTGTCCGACCAATAATCGTAATGGGCGATGCGGCGCAAACTGGCTTCAATACCGCCAATGATCACAGGCACATCTTTAAAGGCTTCTTTACAACGCTGGGTGTACACAGTCACAGCGCGATCTGGGCGCTTACCGCCAATATCGCCGGCGGTATAAGCATCGTCAGAACGTAAGCGACGGTCAGCAGTGTAACGGTTGATCATCGAATCCATGTTGCCGGCGGTGACGCCAAAAAACAGGTTTGGACGACCCAATTGCATAAAGGCGTCTTTGCTCGACCAATCGGGCTGGGAAATAATGCCGACTCGGTAACCTTGGGCCTCTAACATACGGCCGATCACTGCCATGCCAAAGCTTGGGTGATCCACATAAGCGTCGCCTGTGACTATGATGATGTCACAGCTATCCCAACCAAGCTTATCCATCTCCTTGCGGGACATAGGTAAGAAAGGCGCAGTGCTGTCGCCCGTGGCCCAATACTTGGGATGACTAAAGAGTGTGGATTCAACTTGCATGGATTGTGACCCGAAAACGTAATGTCAAATAAAGGCGCCACGAAAATAAGTTACGCCAATTTAGGGACGCGGAGTATAGCAGGGAATGGAGGATAGATGCGATTAAAAAAACACCACTCGAGGCATTTTCAGGGGTATTTGAGCCGGAAGTGTAATACCCCTAAATCCGCTATGGATATGGCTTAGGGCGGAACTGACCGCCCAAACCTGCGAACCTAGAGACCCTTTCCTAAACCTTGAGCAAAATGCAGCAAATTCACCAACGCCAGACTGATGATCACTATCCAAGTGAGCAATACGCCCCAGAAACGTCCAAAATGGTAACCGCCTTGGCCTTGGGTTAAACCGATAGCATGGAGTAGGCGCGCCACTATCCACACAGTTCCAAAGCAGTGGAGATAAAATACGGGTAAGCCACCGGCTTCGGCCACCAGCATGAGAATCAATACGATAGGCGCATTTTCGATCAGGTTTACATGGACGCGATTCGCTAAGGCAAGCGCATTGTTACCGCCATCCCCTAGGCCAATCTTGTGACTTTTTCTGACCTTCACTACGCGATAGGCTAAAGCGACAATTAATAGCCCAGTGAGGCTAGCGTAAAGACCCGTTACCATCAAAGACATATCTATTTCCCCTTATCAAAAAGCTGACTATAGCCCGAGCTGCAAAAATTCAGCAATTTATTTGTATTAAGGTTAAAAGCCGTTAACCTTTTATAGACAAGATAGGTTAATATGCGCGCGTTAATCCCTACAACTTTTTATACAGTGAATACCCCGATTGGATAACGACGAGTTTATCGAAAAACGCAGATTTATCATCAAGCTAGGCAAGGCATTGCATAAGTTTGGCACACCCGCTTATCGCCTAGAAACCCACTTACAAACCGTTGCGCGCACCTTAGGTATCGAAGGCTACTTCCTTATCTCGCCAACTTCGATGACCTTCGTTTTACAACACGATACAGATCAAGAATATAACCATGCCGCTCGGGTGAAGCCCGGCGAACTCGATTTAGGTTCACTCGCCCGCACCGATGAATTAGTCGATGAATTAACTTCGGGCAAGCGCACCTTGGCCGAGGCCTTAGACCGCTTAGAAGAAATCGCCAACAAACCCAATCCCTATGGCCCAGTGTTAACCTGTTTTTCCTTTGGTACTTCAGCCGCTGCCTTTGCCATGTTGATGGGCACAGGTTGGAACGATGTATTTTGGTCGGGGTTATTAGGCTTATTTGTCTATGGCTTGGTATACCGCGCCGAACGCTCGGCACGCATGGCCGAAGTGCTTGAACCCTTCGCCACCATTCTTTGCGCCATCGCCGCCTGCGGCATAGCGCGTATTGATCCCAACATTAATATCCCGGTGGTGATCCTCTCATCGATCATTATTTTTATTCCCGGCTTAGCATTAACCTTAGGTTTGGCCGAACTCGCTGCGCGGGATTTGATTTCCGGCACGGCGCGCATCATGGATGCGATTATGCAATTGTTTAAGCTGTACTTTGGCGCAGTGCTCGGCATGGCTATTGGTAAAGCCGTGTTTGGCGAAGCGATTCATATCGAGCCAGAAGGCTTGCCACGCTGGGCAATTTGGTCGGCGGTGCCGATTTTATCTATGGCGTTAGTGTTTATCTTCAAGGCACGGATGCAAGATTCACCTTGGGGCGTATTAGCAGGGATAGTGGCGTTTTTCTCGGCCATGCTCGGCGGGCATTATTTTGGTGATTCGGTGGGCATTTTCTTTGGCGCCTTGGCTGTCGGGATTTATTCCAACCTCTTCGCCCGCTGGATGAAAGCCCCTGCCTCCATTGCTCTTTTGCAAGGCATAGTCATCTTAGTGCCCGGCAGTAAAACCTATATCGGACTCAATGCCTTAATCTCAGGTGAGACTATGCTCAATCAATCCCATATTGGCTCGCAAATCTTTTTGATTTTTATGTCGCTGATCGCGGGATTGATTTTTGCCAACGTCGCCGTGCCACCAAGGCGAACATTGTAACAATTGTGAATTCGGCTGGAGCCCGCGCCCAGCCGCTGCCTCAAGACAATCTTAAGCTAACCTTAAGTAAAATCAGAAACTTATTAAAATGTTTTCTTGACTAACCTCCACTTTCCATGTGTTATTAAATTGTGAATTGCAGAGTGAAGTTGTTTTCGCTGCAGTCGTCAATTTCATGGGAGTGGTCTTTTATGCAGAAATTCATTCAGTATGCATGCATCCTACCTTGTTGTGTTGGCAGCCTTATCAGTGCTGCCCAAGCAGAAGACGCTAAGCTCGCCGATCCCGCAACACAAGCTCAAGAAACCAAAAAAGTCAGCAAGATTGTCGTAGTTAACAATCCTATTTTTGATGAATCCGATCCCGATGCTTTTTTCATCCACCGCTGGGCGAACGCCCTGCATATCAACACTAAAGAATACGTGGTGCTCGATAAACTGACCTTCGGCGAAAATGATACTGTCACCCAGAAAGATCTCGATGAATCGCAACGGCTATTACGGGCCGTGCCCTATATCCGCGACGCCAAAATTTATGTTGCCGAAAAAGATCCCCTCGCCGATACCGATCCCACGGTTGAATCCGTTGTCGTCGAAACCTGGGATAACTGGTCATTACTGCCAACTGCGAGCCTGAGTAGTTCAGGTGGCGACACTCGCTATTCCTTCGGCGTTAAAGAAGATAACTTACTCGGAACAGGTATTCGCACTCGACTCAAGTACCAGTCCAACGAGTCCCGCAATGGCTATAAATTTGCGTTCGAAGCTCCGCTGAGCATTATCGAACACGGCACAGTTGCTGCCGAGTTTTACGACAATAGCGACGGCCAAGCGAAACACGTTTATGTCAGTAAGCCCTTCTATTCACTCGATACCAATACCATGTATTCGGCTGAGTTTTTAGACGATAACCGTATCGATACGATTCGACAAAATGGGCAAGATATAAATGAATTCGAACACACAGTCGACTACCTCAATCTAAAATATGGTTGGTTAATCAATAAAAACAGTGAGCATCTTTCTCGCTTTATTACCGGTGTTACCCAAGACAAACATGAGTTTGCCAATTCAGATCTCTACCCCAATTCGATGCTGCCTCAAGACAGGGACTTTATGTACCCTTGGGTCGCATACGAGTTTATCCAAGATGATTTCCACGTACTGAATAACGTTCACCTGATATCTAACAACGAAGACTTTAACTTAGGCTGGCATCACTATGTGCAACTCGGCATAGAAACCAACGACATAGGAGATAACAATCCTGTCGGCTACCACGTCAATTGGCAAAGCACTGGCGGCTATAAGTTCGACGACCAACTGTGGCTGTTAGAAATGGGCGGCACTAGCACAATCGGCACAACCCAAAAAGACACTTACAAGGTCGATATCCAAGCCGAATACTTCTATCAAATCAATCCTAAGTGGACAGCCTACGGCAAAGCATGGGCTAGCCTTTCAAAGAACACTTATCTGGATCTGAGCAAAGGGCTGGGAGATGAAACTGGCGTACGCGGCTATCCTAACGAATACCAACAAGGGGACAATCAGTGGTTATTGACCGCCGAGATACGTAATTACCCCAATATCAACTTATATCAATTGGCTGAATTGGGTTGGGCAGTGTTTGCCGATCTGGGTCAAGCCTCCGGCGGACAATTTGCCGAGAATAACGAAGTCAGCGGTCCACTGGGGAGCATAGGCATAGGCGCGCGAATTTATTCCTCTCGCTCCAGCTATGGCAACGTCGCCCATATCGATTTTTCACTCCCTTATACAGGCGGCGAGTCAGTCAACAGCTGGGAATGGCGATTCCTAGTAAAAAGCAGTTTTTAGTCGCTGATTTAGGAACTGCGAATCCGACAAAGCCAAACGCTAACCGCCATAGGAAGGCTGGGCGGTTAGAGTTTGGTCATCCAACGCAAACCAAAGGTGCTACGCAGCAGTTTTACTGTGCTGTTGTGGCGCATTTGAAACAGACAGCCAAGGCTAAAACTGACGATTAAGCCAGGTGTCGACCCAATAAAAGCACGACCGCTTTGCGCTAGTTGTTGTTTCCTCACCTGCAATAACTCATGCTGCAGCCGACCTTGCTCCGTCAGTACAGTGAGCTCTAATTGCTGCTTTTTAAGTAACTTTTGCACTAGCATTGTTGATCTTCCTGTTGCTTGTTGGCTGAGTGTTGAGTAGAAAACAACAACCGTAACTGCTGCCAAGTCTTTGAAAAACCGGCTTGCGACAGCACATAGCTCAGACTACGCCAACACCAAATCAATAACACAAACTGCAATACCACTAACGCGCTCGCGGTAATCAACAACGAGCCGCTCAGTTGAAACAGCATATAGCCCAGCAGCAATAAAGTACTGCCCCAGAATAGGGTAATACCCGTCCCAAAACAGACAACCAAAGCCGCAGCAATAATCAAGCTGCGACCCGTTAACTGCCATTCTGTCGTTGCTATTTTTCCTGCCAAATTTAACTGATTGATATAGGCTTGCTTCACCGAGCTGCTCAGTGCCGCTATTTCAGCCAATTGTTCAATGGCCTGATCAACCACCTTATTCTGGGCAGCTGATGCGGGCTGCCCAGTAGATTCAGCATGCTGGACAGGTCTTTGCTCTGGCGCCTCTGACTGTGCACGGTTTTGCATAAACCCACCCTAACGACGGCGTAACAAGGCTGTCAACACAACACCAGCTGCAAACGCTATCCCGGCGGTGGCCAGCGGATTTTGCGCTGCCAGCTCACGGGTTTTACTGTAAGAGCTTTGCAGTTGCTGTTTGATTTCCTCTTGCTTGTGCGCCAGCGTTTCCTGCGAGCTAGCGGCGGTTTTACGCAAAGTATCCTCTGCAACAGCGGCTTTCTCTGCCACAGCGTCAACGGCATGATGCGTCACTTCGCTGGCTTTCGCTGTGGTTGGCGAATTTAACGCGCCGCTATCTTTACTGTTAGTTTGTTCTGATACACTTTTTGAACTGGCCATTAGCAGACTCCTTGATGAACTGAGTGCAATGCAACAAAATGCTGCACTTTGCATATAAACCAATGCAATGGCTAAGCCAATTGATATAAACAAATAAAAACAAATATTTAGACTAAAATACTTTATATCCGTGCCCTCAGTTAACGGTAGATGTTACCTACATAGGGTAATTTTTACCTGCAGCGAAGGCTGATAAAGAGAGCGACAGAACAGACAACTAAATAGGATATAGATTGGATACGGACGGGGAATTCAACACTTTGATTTTTAATTATTTAACAAGTAACGGTCGCTTAAAGCTGCAACAGTTAAAAACAAAAAGCCCGTTTGTCATTACGACAAACGGGCTTTTTATTGAATGAGGTGAGTTGGCCGATAAGCCGGGTCCTGTCTTGGACAGTCATTCATCTAGGCCTGCAATCGCTCACAGGCTCAAGCGACCTACCCGGTTCCAACGCGAGCCACGCCATACGGAACCCTATTTGGTCTTGCTCCGGGTGGAGTTTACCTTGCTACGAACTATTGCTAGCCGCACGGTGCGCTCTTACCGCACCCTTTCACCCTTACCGACCTGATAAATCAGGCAGGCGGTCTACTCTCTGTTGCACTTGTCGTCGGTTCGCACCGCCCAGGCGTTACCTGGCACCCCGCTCTTTGGAGCCCGGACTTTCCTCCCCGTTCTTGCGAACGCGGCGACTGTCTGGCCAACTCGGCGCGGATTATAGCCTAAGCCACTCTGATGCACCACAGATAATCCGCTCGCGGCCGTTTTAGCGCTTATAAATCAGACTCTAGACCGTATTTGTACAGAGCGTTCTTTTTAAGTCCATGAATTTGCGCGGCAATTGCAGCGGCTTTCTTCAATGGCAATTCTTCACATAACAGCTTGAGCGTGTTGATGGCGACCGTGGGAATCGCTTCGTCATCACTTAAATGGTAGCCATGCACCATAAGCACGATTTCACCTTTCTGCTGATTCGGGTCAGTACTTACGGTGGCAAGCACTTCTGAGACAGGGCCAGATAAAAAGGTTTCGAAGGTTTTGGTCACTTCGCGCGCCATCACCACATGGCGATCGCCGCCCAGCACTTCGACCATAGTCGTTAAGCTATGCTCGATGCGGTGCGGTGATTCATAAAAAATCAGCGTGCGCGGATCTTCTTTCAGTGCCAATAACTTATCAGCGCGAGCTTTTTCTTTTGATGGCAGAAAACCCTCGAAAGAAAAACGGTCCGATGGCAAACCCGAGGCGCTTAAGGCGGTAATCGCCGCGCAAGGGCCGGGCAGAGGGATCACATTAAACCCAGATTGGCGCACATGGGAGACTAAGTGGTAACCCGGATCAGAAATCAACGGCGTACCCGCATCAGAAATTAATGCTATCGACTGTCCAGCGGCAAGCTGATCGACAATCCACTGGGCACGCGCACGCTCATTGTGGTCATGCAAGGCCGTGGTTTTAGTGGTAATGCCAAAGTGGCTCAATAACTTACCGCTGTGGCGGGTGTCTTCACAGGCGATCAATGAAACCTGATTCAGCACCTCTATTGCCCGTGAGCTCATATCGCCCAAATTACCTATGGGAGTAGGAACTATGTAGAGTGCGACGCTTTGGTCCATATATACCTCTGTAATGACAGTGCCAAGACTTTCGTCAAGCGCGAGAGAAGGTTAAACTAGAGGCCGCATCTTACCAGAGTGAAGCCCAGTGTTAAAAAGCCTGAATACAACTAAGTTCGTTTCCGTGGCCATTTTATCGGTAATCTTGGCGGGTTGTGGTGTTTCATCGCCCAATTCCACTGGAACAACCGCCACAGTGGCTACCTCATTAGCATCCGCACCTTTGGCGGCAAATGTCTATCTGGCGCAAGCGGCCAATAGTAAAGATCCGCAGCAGCGCGATACTAATCTGCTGCTAGCAGCCCATGCCTATATTAATGCCAATGACTATGCCGCAGCGCAGAAGCTACTCAAATCGATACAACCGAGCTTAACTCAGAGCCCTACATTACTGGCCGAACATAAATACTTAACTGCACGAGTGCTTGAACACACGTCCACCTACAGTGATGCCCTTAAAACCTTAAATTATCCAAGTAGTTGGAGCCTGCCAAGCTGGCAAATGACGGCCTATCACCAATTCAAAGCACATTTATATCAATTGGATAAACAGCCAATTGAACAAGTGCGCGAGTTGAGTTTGCTGACTACTTACTTGCCACCCGCCCAAGCCAACGAAGTGAATAACACCATTTGGCAAGTGCTGCAGCCGATGCACGAACAAACCATAAAGACGTTTACCCAAGATGCTAAGACTCCAGTGTTTGCGGGCTGGTTACAACTGGCTTATATCGCTAAGCATTATGCCGTCGATCCCACCCAGTTAGTGCGCTACTTAGGTGAATGGCAGAAACAAAATCCTTATCACCCAGCTGCTGCCAAACTGCCCGCCGATTTGGATAGAGCCTTAAACGCTAAACCATTTACGCCGAAAAATATTGCCGTGCTGTTGCCGCTGACGGGTCCAAGAGCGAACGCCGCCAATGCGATTCGCCAAGGTATATTAGCCAGCTATATGGCAAAGCAAAACGATCAAGTCGCAGTGAATTTTTACGACACGGCCAACGATGCGGCGAGTGCTTATCAACAGGCACTGACAGCAGGAGCCGAGTTTATTATTGGCCCATTACTACCGACTGAAATCGAACAAATACAAGTGATGAATGCAGCAAATACTGCCACCACTAATGCGCTGGCCAATGCTGCCAACCCAGACAAAACGGCCAATACGGTTGCTGCAGCACCTGCTGCGCCTGTACCACAACTATTTTTAAATCAAGTTGATAAGTTCACACCCGATCCGAATAAGTTCTACTTTGCATTGTCTCCCGCACAAGAGGCGGCCGATGCGGCGGAGCATTTATATCAAGATGGCGTCACTATGCCATTGCTGCTCGCCAGTAACGATGCCCTTGGCAAACGCATGGCCGAAAGCTTTATTCAAGCGTGGAAAAAGAAGAGCGATAACGTCGTCGAAGTCTATTATTACGATGGCGGCGACCAAATGAAAACCACAGTGCAAGATGCCCTTGGCGTACGTGATAGCCAAGCCCGTATCGCACGCATCAAGGAGCTGCTGGGTAACTCAGTGCAGGCTGACTTCCGCTCACGCCAAGATATTGATGCCATTTATATGATTTCAACACCGCAGGATCTGACTCTGCTCAAGGCCTTTATCGACGTAAACTTTAGCGTATTCACTCAACCTGTACCCTTGTATACCTCAAGCCGCAGCCGAGTTGAGAACGAAAGCACACAAACGGCGCAGGATTTAAATAACCTCACCTTAAGTGATGCACCTTGGCTGATGCAAAACGGCGAAGAAAACCTTATGGTTAACACATTATTTTCGGGCTGGAATAACAGTCAGAAACGTTTGTTTGTTATGGGTTATGATGCAATGGACTTGATCGGCCGCTTAGCACAAATGCGCTCATTTACGGGCTACCAATTCAATGGCCGCAGCGGCGCTTTATCGGTTAACCCAGATGGCATAGTAAACCGCCAATTAAGCTGGGGACGTTACCAAAGAGGCAGCTTCCGCCAGCTATGACACTCGGACAACAGGCAGAAGCGCACGCACAACGTTACCTTGAACAGCAAGGGTTAACTTTTGTCGAACGTAATGTCCGCTATCCGTTTGGGGAAATTGATTTAATCATGCGCCATAAAAGCCATTGGGTATTTGTTGAAGTAAAATATCGCTCGGCAACCCAATATGGCGGCGCATTACAGGCTTTAAGCGCGGCGCAAATAACGCGGATTCGCAAAGCGGCCAACCATTATTTGCAACTCAATCGGCTCGATGTGCCCTGTCGTTTCGATGTCATCGCCATGGAAGCCGATCAAATTCATTGGCTCGTCGATGCCTTTTAAGCGCCGATAGTGCGAGAGTAGCGCCACAAATTATTTTTAACGTCTGTGCCTCAACACGCTTGTGGAAATATGGCATGATAGCAACACTTTATCCTGAAAGGATTTATCCATGTTAGAACGCATTAAAGACAGCTTTACTGAATCTATCCAGACAAAAATCGATGCAGCCGAAGCACTGCCAGAATCCATCGCCAAAGCGGCCGAGATGATGGTGCACTGTCTTTTGGGTGGCAATAAAATCCTTGCTTGCGGTAACGGCGGCAGCGCTGGCGATGCACAACATTTCTCAGCTGAATTGCTAAACCGCTACGAGATTGAGCGTCCACCCTTACCGGCCATCGCCCTGTCTACTGACACTTCAACCATCACAGCTATCGCCAACGACTATAGCTATGATGAGATTTTCTCAAAACAAATTTTTGCCTTAGGCCAACCGGGCGACATTCTGCTGGCAATCTCCACCAGCGGTAATTCAGGTAACGTAATCAAAGCCATGGAAGCCGCATTAAGCCGCGACATGACTATCGTTGCCCTAACGGGTAAAGATGGCGGCGCTATGGCTGGCCTGCTGAGCGTGGGCGATGTGGAAATCCGCGTGCCTTCTAACGTCACCGCACGAATTCAAGAAGTGCACTTACTGGTAATCCACTGCCTGTGTGACAACATTGACCGCACACTCTTCCCGCAGGACGAGCAGCAATGAGACACGCTGCCCCACTGTTAATGGTTTGCTTGCTGCTACAAGGCTGCGCCGGTGCCGTTATGGTGGGCGCAGTGAGTGGCGCCATGATGGCCAATGATGAGCGCACTGTTAAGACACAGATTGATGATACTAATACGGATTTTAGGATAACTAGCGCACTGCTAGAGCAAGAAGATCTTAAAAAACAAACCAATATCACTGGCGTGTCCGTCAATGGCAATGTGCTTATGATAGGCCAAGCCCCTAACTCCATGTTAAGGGATAAAGCCATCAAGGTTGTGCAAGACCTTAAGCTAGGCGGCAAGATCCACAATCAGATCCGCATTGGCAACCCGACTTCTTTCACTACACGCAGCAACGACACTTGGGTCACCACCAAAGTGAAGGGCCGCATGTTAAACGAGAAAGATTTAGATGTGACTCGCATTAAAGTCATCACTGAAAATGGTGAAGTCTTCTTACTTGGTGTTATCCATCGCTCGCAAGCAGATTTAGCTGTCGATATCGCCCGCAATACAGCAGGCGTGCGTAAAGTGGTGAAAGTATTTGAATATACAGAGTAACTTTACAATTCAAGTATGTTGAAATGTGAGTATTTGGGCAGTGAAGCCTAAGTCGCGAGTCAACTCGCATACTTAGGCTTAAACGCTCAGCGTTATTTACCCGTTAGTGTATCCGCAACCTTAGGCGTCGATTTTGATAACAGCGACCCTAACCAAGGTAAACACAACGAAGGCAACACAATCAAAGCAGCGCCGAGCCAGCTTAAGTTATCCAACCACTCATCGAATAACAACCAGCCTAAAAAGACAATAAATAACAAGCCAGTGTATTCCGCAATCGCGATATCGCTTGCCTGTGCTTTACGGTAGGCCAGCACGCAAAACCAATGATACACAAGTAAAAATGCGTTGCTCAGCAATGCCACGCCCACCAGCTCCCAACTCAAACCTTCGATGCCCTGAAACGCCGCAATGACTAACGTCGCTGGAATACCCAGCAAGTTATACAACATCAGCGTTAACACGGGATGCTCTGCATTAGGCACTTTTTTCAGCGCTAACTGATTCACCGCAAAGGTAAAAGCCGAAAATAGCACAGCAATGCCATACCAGTTCATTTCACTCGGCCGCAGGATAATCAAAATACCGACAAAACCTAAGCCTGTGCAGATGGTCTGGGCAGCAGTGATCCTCTCTCTCAGGAAAAAATACCCCATCAAGATGATCATCAAAGGTGCCGAGTAAAACAATGAGCTAACCGTCGCGAGTGGCAATGCCATCAAGCCAATAATTAAAAAAAGCGCGCCAACTGAGCCTATGTTGGCACGCCAAAGGTGAACTGAAATATGTGTCGTCATCGGCCGCTGTGAATACAACCACACTGGCAACAACATAAAGACTGAGGAGATTTGCCTGACAAGAAGGAAAGTCGAGGCATTCGCATCGTCCGGCAACCACTTTATCGACACATCATAGAAGGCACTAAATAGATTACCTACTATCAATAAAATCAAACCGATAACAACTGGGCGTTGCATTTTTTAACATCCATAAATCTCAATGGCGGCATGATAATCCTCCCAAAACTTAAGCTGAAATGATGCTTTCTCATGCTAGATGAATTAAATTCATACTAAAGCCTTTAGATATTGAAAATAATGAGAAAGCTACCACCATTACGCGCTCTGCAAGTGTTTGAGGCCGCCGCCCGACAGCAGCATTTTTCTAAGGCAGCCGATGAACTGTGCATCACCCAAAGTGCGGTTTCTCACCAAGTACGAGTATTAGAAGAGTATTTTGGCGAACAACTGTTTGACCGCCAGGGGCGTAAACTGCAGTTAACCCCGAAGGGACACGGACTATTTCTAGAGTTAGAGCGGATATTCAACGAGTTAAGTGATCTTAATTTGAAGGTGCGCGACACGCCCAATCAGCAGCTGTGCTTAGCAGTTTACAGTTCCTTCTCGGTGAAATGGTTGATCCCCAGACTCGCCGATTTTCGCCGCCAATATCCGAGCGTAAAAATCCGCCTTGAGATGATCACCCAAGATCCTGATCTCAGCACTAGCACGGCAGATATCTTTATCGCAGGAAAACTGAATCAACGCGGCTATTGGCAACAGTTACTACACAAAGAACGGCTAATCCCAGTGTGCAGCCCAAATTTCTACCTTAAATGGCGCGACATAAGCCTGAATAATTTCCAGCAACAAGCCCTGCTGGTTGTCGATGAAGGCCCACTCGGACTCGACTGGCACAAGTGGTCATCGGCGCACCAAATCCCACTTGATAACGAACAACAGCATGTGTTTAGTCATATTGTGATGGCGATTGAGGCGGCGATTGCTGGTCAAGGCTTAGCGCTAGCGCCGGACTTTATGGTCGCTGGCGATATCACCACGGGGCGTTTAGTCGCTTTGAATCTTCCCGATGTGCATACCGGATTTGAATTTACTTTCTTTTGTAAGCAACGCCGTTTATCAGAACCTGCGATTGCCGCCTTCTCCTCTTGGCTAAAATCACAGGCCTAAGGTGAACAGACAGACACAAAAAAGCCGACGCTGACGTCGGCTTAATTTATCGATATCGATTGATTACACTAACAAACCAATCTTCTCGTACACTTTCTTCAATGTCACTTCGGCGCGCGCCTGCGCACTTTCAGCGCCAGCTTTCATCACTTGGTCTAAGTAAGCACGGTCGGCACGAATCGTGCGGTAACGCTCTTGCAGCGGCTCTAACATGCTCACAACCGCTTCGCCTGCTGCCCCTTTCAAATGGCCATACATCTTGCCTTCAAACTCGGCTTCTAGGCTTGCGATGCTTTGTCCCGTCACACCCGACATTAAACTCAGCAGGTTAGAAACGCCTGGCTTATTGTCCATATCGAAACGCACGACTGGCGGCTCATCACTGTCTGTCATAGCTTTTTTCAGCTTCTTCAGCACGGCTTTTGGATCTTCTAGCAGGCCGATGACGTTGTTACGGTTCTCGTCTGACTTAGACATCTTCTTCAGCGGCTCCTGCAGCGACATCACTTTCGCGCCATGTTCAGGAATAAACGGCTCAGGAATGGTGAAAGTATCGCCGTAGGCATTGTTGAAGCGAGTCGCGATATCACGCGTTAACTCAAGGTGTTGCTTCTGATCTTGACCAACTGGGATTTCGTTCGCTTGATAAATCAGAATATCCGCCGCCATCAGCACTGGGTAACCAAACAGACCCACGTTGATGTTGTTAGCATGCTTTTGTGACTTATCTTTAAACTGCGTCATGCGGCTCAACTCGCCCATTTGGGTGTAGCAGTTTAGTGCCCAACCTAATTGCGTATGTTGTGGCACCTGTGACTGGATAAACACTGTGCTCTTTTTAGGATCGACGCCACAGGCCAAATACAGGGCTAAGGTGTCTAAACAAGCTTCGCGCAACGCTTTAGGATCTTGACGCACGGTAATGGCATGCAAGTCGACCACACAATAGAGGCAGTCGTGGCTATCTTGCATCGCAACCCATTGACGCAATGCACCCATGTAGTTACCTATGGTTAATTCGCCGGACGGCTGTGCACCGCTGAGTACTATGGGTTTGGTCATTACGTCATTGCTCCACTATCTATATATAAAAAATCGACTAAAAAACGGGTAAACACGCATTACTTAGTAGGTTTTACCCAGTTCAAAATCTCACTAAATTGCTCGCATAAGGCATCTGGGCCACTGAGCCCAATATCTTCACCGTAGTTGTAGCCGTAGGTCAAGCCGATTGACGCTATCCCAGCCGCTTTCGCCGCTAAAATGTCGTTTTTAGAGTCGCCGACCATCAATAACGCCTCTTTATCCAATTGCCACTCATGTAATAAGTGCTGTAGCGGCAAAGGATCGGGCTTCATCTTAGCTAAGGTATCGCCACCTAACACTAAGCTGAAAAAGTCATTAATCCCAAAGGCATTGAGTAATGGCAAGGTAAAACGATAGGGTTTATTGGTCACAACGGCGAGCTTAAAACCTGCATCGAATAAGGTTTGCAGTACTTGATGCACGTCGCTATACAGCGCACTGTGCTTCTCAAGATTCTCTTGATAGTGATGCATAAAAATCGGCATGGCCGCATCAAGCGCGGTTTGCTCAACATCCAATCCCAAGGCATGGGTCATGGCGCGGCGCATCAACATCTCTGCGCCGTTACCGACCCAAGTACGCACTTGGGCCTCAGAGCAGCTCTTCAACCCTAGCTCGGCTAAGGCTTGCTGCGTGGCAACGGTTAGGTCAGGCACACTGTCAATCAGCGTGCCATCAAGATCAAACGCTATCGCTTTAATCTTATCCCACATACCTATGCCCCAACTTTAGCAAGTTCGGCACGCATCTCATCAACAACGGTTTTGTAATCTGGCTTGCCGAAAATGGCAGAACCCGCAACAAACATGTCGGCACCAGCGGCCGCGATTTCAGCAATATTGTCGACCTTAACGCCGCCATCCACTTCTAAGCGAATATCGAACCCACTGGCATCGATACGTGCACGCACTTGACGTAGCTTATCTAAGGTCGATGGAATAAAAGATTGCCCGCCAAAACCAGGGTTCACCGACATCAATAGAATCACATCCAGCTTATCCATCACATGGTCGAGATAATGCAGTGGTGTGGCAGGATTAAACACGAGACCCGCTTTACAGCCACATTCTTTGATCAGCTGCAGTGTACGATCGACATGTTCGGAAGCTTCTGGATGGAAAGTAATAATAGACGCGCCCGCCTTAGCAAAATCAGGCACGATGCGGTCAACTGGCTTGACCATCAAATGCACATCAATATCGGCGGTAATACCGTAGTTACGCAGCGCCTGGCATACCATAGGGCCAATCGTTAAGTTAGGAACATAGTGATTATCCATCACATCAAAATGCACTACGTCGGTCCCCGCATCTAACACAGCTTTTACATCATCGCCCAAACGGGCAAAATCGGCAGATAAAATCGATGGAGCAATCAAGAATGGACGCATAAAACACTCGCTGCTATTTGGATAAAAAGTGCCTTATTTTACCCTGAGCCAAGCTAAGCCTCTATAGCTAAAGCTACATTTCTGGCAATTGATACGCGATGCCCGTGTCAGCAAAGCAGCACATTCTGCAACTATCGCAGTCAATTGGGGCTTGGATTCGGTAAAATAAGCTAATATTTTCGAGCATTTTGGTGGCAATTGATAAATTTTTGTTCATAAACTAGGCGAGTTTGTTATACTCGAGGCGCAATGCTGGTTCATTTCAAAGGAAGCGTTATGAAGGGGCGGTTTAGTTTGTTTTCACACTATGTTAAGTCAGTGACATTTAAGTCATCTATGATGTTGGCATTCACTGCTGTTGTCGTGGCCACGTTAGCTTTTGGCGTTGAAAAACTTACGGAAAATACCGAAACAGCTTCATGCGCTTGTAGCAGTGACACCCGTTACAGTAATGCTCTGCCTAGTAGTCATCCTAATAATCGTTGCGCCGATCAAGCACAAACCCTAAGCTGGAAAACGTGGCTCACAGGAAAAAACCGTTCGAGTCAGTTCCACTTTGTCGATCTGCTTGAGCTATTACACGGCCATCAAGATAAACCTATGGATGACCTCAAGCCCACTACATCGCATCTCGCCTATTAATGCTTAGCCGTATCTGGCAAGTATTCCACAGTACCGTCGCCGCCTTTTTCGGGGTGCAAACTGACGACAATCGAAAAAAAGACTTCCAAACGGGCTCACCATTACCTTACATAGCTATGGGAATCGTATTGGCAGTCGTCTTAGTGGCAAGTCTGATGTTTCTCGTAGGACAAGTGCTTAGCTAAACCTAAGCTATGTCGAACCTAATCTTCCTTTGGATCATAGTTTTCATCATATAACGCCATCAATTCATCCACCTTGTTCCGGCCACTGCCATTTTGGCTAATGTTACGTTGCACTTGGATTGTCGCTAAGTGAGCGCCGCGGTATAACTCGCGAGTCAATGGAATATCATGATTACTGATCAATACCGGAATGCCACGCTCCAGTGCTGTATGGCGAGAATGACGGGCCAGCAGTGCTTGATCGTCTAGACTAAAACCTGCACCAACATATGTCGTAAAACTGGATGTAGTCGACAATGGCGCATAAGGTGGATCGCAATAAACCACATCGCCGCTACGTGTCTGCTCGAAGGCTTTTTCGTAGCCTATGCATTTAAACTCGGCACGTTGCGCTTTTTCAGAAAAGGCCCAGATTTCCTTTTCGGGGAAATACGGCTTTTTATAGGAACCAAAAGGCACATTGAAACCGCCCTTACGGTTATAACGACATAAACCATTAAAACCATGACGGTTTAGATAGAGGAAATACACGGAACGCTGGAAAGGGTCACGGCATTTATTAAAGTCGGTCCGCACCTTATAGTAAGCATCTTTTTGATTCATCTCATCAACAAACAACGCCTTAGCTGCGGCAATGTAAGCTTCTGGTTGATGCTTCACAATCTGGTATAGCTCGATCAAATCCTGATTAATGTCACAGAGCAGATAGCTAGGATAATCCGTATTTAAGAAAACGGATCCTGCACCCACGAATGGCTCGACCAAACGGTTTCCAGTAGGTAAATAACTGGCCAATTCATCCACCAATTTAAATTTACCGCCAGCCCACTTAAGGAAGGCTCTGTGTTTTTTTATCATTTAACTTGATGAATGCCGACAAAAATAAAGGCCATGATTGTACTCTGTTTATTCTGAAATTTCACGATTTGGCAGACTTTCTTCTAGTTGATAATCTTTCAAATCGGCCCATTTGCGAACCCAAGGTTGATCGAGATGATACTCTTTAACCAATTGTGCGGCGGCATTCGAAGCTGACTTGCTATTGCTGTAGTTGCCAACAAGGACAACCCAGCGTTGCTTATGTCGTGCAACGCGAACACCCTCGACATGCTCGATACTCTTTAGTGTCGAACGCAGGGTATCCAATTGAGCAACACTGGCAATCTGTATTGTGTAACCCTTGAGCGGCTTTTGCGTATCAAAGAATACTTTAGTTATCGGCTTTTCAACCTTTGCAGTCGCAGCCGTTACAGGTTGAATCTCTGCGACTTTGGCTTGTGATTTGGTCTCTTCAGGCGGTTTATCCTCACCAAAAGACTTGCTACTCACCTCACCCACACTCACCAAAGCGGCATCGTCAGGCACAGGATGTGGCGCTTCACCGTGGAATTCACTTAAAGGATCAACGGCTTGTTCAGTTTTGGCTTCTGCCGTCTCGATTTCAATAACTTTCGCAGTCTCCGCGGCGAGCTTCAGTTGCTCAGCGCGCAGCGTAAAATACGGCGTTAAGACTTTTTGCCCGTAGGACAAAAAGGCGGGTGAATCTATCGCAGGATAAGTCGCAGCCTCTAAGGCTTGCTCCTCAGAAAAAGGCTGAGTAACGCCAAACCAAATGCCTAAGGCGAGTAACATACTCACAGCAGTCACCATCACAGCTTTATATTTCACCAAGGAAGATGTTTTCTCAGGCGCGCTATGCAAGGCTTTATCTAATAAATTAACCACTTCCTGCGGCGTACCGGTTTGCTTCTCAAGCTGACTGCGCACAATTTCCCTTGGCGTAAAAGGATTTTGTTCGCTGTATCTCAGTAGCGTTTGATACAAGGCCTCACGCTCAGGCATGGTTAACGGCTCAATACTGATAGGCAATATCTGCCGCCGTAACTGCTCCGGTAATTGTGGAAGTAGATCTGCTAAAAATGCCGGTGGAACAGTGAGTGTGACGGCAATATTCTTACCCGCACACTGAATTTGATTGAGAATAATGCACTCAGCCCACAAAGCCTTAGGCAATAAATGCGCATCATCGATAATGATATGTAAGGGTTTAGTTTGCGTGCTAGCAAGCCGCAACAGGGTATCGGCGAGGGGAATATCGTCGTCAAAAATCGGGGATGAAATTAACTGAACCAGAATTTTACGGCGGATTTCAGCGTTATCGGCATGCATAGGACAAATCACAAATGCCGCATTTGACTCGTCAAAATCGGTCGCTAATCCGGTCACTAAGGTGGTTTTGCCTGAACCGCTGACACCAGAAAGCACCAGTAGCTGATCGCTATAACTGGCAACATGATGCATTCTTTGTATGAGGGCTTCCTGAGAAGGAAGCAAGACAGAACCTTGAAACGTCACTCGCCCACCACACAGTTTTTATGCGCAGCGAATAACCTGTTCAAGGGTAGATTCAGTGACTTGACTAAACACATCCGCGCGGCCTATTGCCGTTGGAAGCACCAGTCGAATCTGACCGCCTAAAACTTTTTTATCGCGTCGCATATGTTGAATGAAACTGTCGAAATCCATAGATTCCGGCGCACTAACAGGAAGATCAAAAGCTTGTAGTAACTCTATGATACGACAAACTATTGACTCATCGATAAGCCCCAGTGCCTTAGCTGTTTGAGCAGCAAGGACTGTGCCAGCTGACACGGCTTCACCATGCAACCAATTACCGTAGCCCATTTCGGCTTCAATCGCATGACCAAAGGTATGACCTAGATTCAATAAAGCACGTACACCCTGCTCAGTTTCGTCTTGGCTAACCACATCGGCCTTAATCTCACAGCAACGGGAGATAGCATAAACCAATGCTTGGGCATCTAAGGTTTTTAGTGCCGTTACATTATCTTCAAGCCATTGAAAAAAATCAGCATCCCACATGATGCCATACTTGATGACTTCCGCCATTCCCGCCGCAAACTCGCGCGCTGGAAGCGTATGTAAACATAAAGTATCGATAAGCACGATTTGTGGCTGATAAAAGGCCCCAATCATGTTTTTACCAAGAGGATGGTTAACAGCCGTTTTACCGCCTACGGAAGAATCCACCTGCGACAATAGGGTTGTCGGAATTTGAATAAAATCGATCCCACGTTGATAACATGCCGCGGCAAAGCCCGTCATATCACCAATTACGCCGCCACCCAAAGCCACCAGCACAGAATCTCGACCATAGTTTTGCTGCAGCAATGCAGTAAAAATAGTATCTAGATGTGCTAAGTCTTTGAATTGTTCGCCATCGGGGAGGATAACACTCTCTACCTCACCAAACGAAGCCATCGTCTCTTGTATCTGTTTAAGATACAAAGGCGCGACAGTTTCATTGGTGACGATAAGAATACGTTTTTTAAGCAGGTAGCGAGACAAGGTCTCGCCATCACTCATCAAATTCTGGCCAATGTAAATGGGATAACTACGTACACCTAAATCAACCTGAATTTGCTTCATAAATTCTGCCTAAAAACCTAATTGCTCAATGATCTGATTGGCGACAATCTTTGCGCTTTGATCATCGGTTTTGACAATCACATCGGCAATTTCTTCGTACAATGGATTACGGATCTCTGCAAGATTCTCCAACACTTCTCGAGGATCATCCACTTGCAATAATGGGCGTCGCTTGTCTCTTTGAGTACGAGCGACCTGTTTGTCGATAGTGGTTTCCAGATAAACCACAATGCCACGAGCAGACAGATGATTACGGATATCTTTGCTTTGTACTGAACCACCACCGGTGGCAAGGACGATACCTTGTTTTTCAGACAAATCAGCAATAACCTGAGCTTCACGACGACGGAAGCCTTCTTCACCTTCGACGTCAAACACCCAAGCAATATCAGCGCCTGTGCGTTGCTCAATCTCTTGATCTGAATCGTGGAATTCTAAATGCAGCATTTGCGCCAGATGGCGACCAATTGTGCTTTTACCTGCGCCCATAGGGCCTACCAGAAAAATATTACGTTTTTCAGCCATTTCTTGTACGTCTGAATCTTATTGAAAAGTATGCCTATATCGACTCAACATCAAGCCGACCTATATGTTACCTTGCTCTTATGAGACTTGACCGAGGATTATCTCAGCTTAGGGTCTACTATGGCAAGCCATGTGCGCTATTTATGCAAAGAATTGTATAACAGTAATAATAAAGCCAGCAATCACTGCTGGCTTTAGTCGATACATAGCAAGTGCTTAGATCTTCTCACCGACTATTTTGGGGGTGACGAAAATAAGTAGCTCTTGACGCTCATTTTTGTCTGTTGTGTTCCTAAACAGGAAACCGACCAGAGGAATGTCACCTAGAATTGGCACTTTACTCACACGGCTAATCAGATTTTGTTGATAAATGCCACCAAGCACTATGGTTTCGCCGTTATTAACGAGCACTTGGGTGCCGATACGTTGAGTATCGATTGCAACTGCGGGACCCGTTGGAGTATCAACGGTTTTACCCTGAGAATCTTGAGTGATTTCTAAATCTAAAATGACTCGGTTATCTGGCGTAATTTGTGGTGTAACCCGTAGAGACAACACCGCCTTCTTAAACGTGACTGACGTTGCACCACTCGAAGTCGACTGCACATAAGGGATCTCGACACCTTGCTCAATATAAGCCGCCTTTTGGTTAGAGGTGGTGATACGAGGGCTAGCGATGATCTCACCTTTGTTTTCTTGCTCTAACGCACTTAATTCCAAATCAAGAATGGTACCGTCCGCCAATTTAGCGACATGGAAGGCAATACTCGCTGGATTAGTGGCTGCCGCGGGTAAGTTAACGTTCAAACGCTGATCGGGAGTAGGAATAATCCCATTGGCAATACTCTGTGCACCTTCTAATGTGCCTGAGGTTCCCTTACTACCCTGCTGATCTGTAACGCCCCAACGAATACCTAAGTCTTCGGAGACATCATCTTTCACTGTCACCATACGTGACTCGATCAACACTTGGCGGATGGGGATATCGAGCACTTCGACTAAACGGTGAATGTTCTCAATCGTTTCAGCCGTATCTTTCACTAACACTGTGTTAGTACGTTCATCGACCGCGACTGAACCGCGTGGTGAAAGTAAGCTTGAATCCGTACTTTTTAATAACTCTGCAATATCGACCGCTTTCGCGTAGTTAATTTGTAAATACTCGGAATAGAGCGGTGCTAACTCTTTAACCTCTTGTTTGTTTTTGAGGTTTTGGCTTTCACGAATTGCCAGTTCTTCGCTCGGCGCCACCATTAAGATATTACCTTCGATACGCTTATCTAATCCTTTGGTTTGAAGAATTAGTTCTAAAGCTTGATCCCAAGGCACATCATCCAATCTTAAAGTGATATTGCCTTCCACAGTATCACTGGTGACTAAGTTAAAATTGTTATAGTCGGCAATGATTTGCAGCACAGTCCGTACAGGGATATTTTGAAAGTTAAGCGACAAGGCACGGCCATTGTATTTTTTAACATCTTTCTTGGCGGCGACTCTCTCGACTTTATTCATTGAAAGTCTAAAGAGATTATCTTCTTGCTTGTAAGTGAAATCATATTCACCCGCAATATCAACGACAATACGCGCTGTTAAATCTTCTTTAAATGTCTCGAAGCTTTTTACTGGTGTGGAGAAGTCTTTCACATCCATAACATACAGAAGATCGTTATTAATATCTGTGTTATACAACTTCACTTCAAGCTTAGCGCCCACTTGCTCGACATTAGCCGCAACAGAGCGATTATTTAGATAGACCAATAACTCACCGCCACCATTATCATTACGACGGAAATCGATATTTTTAATGCTATTAACGAAGGGGTTTTCAGCTTGGGCTTGAGTCCCTGACACTTCATCGTTAATCGTAAGCCGGTATGAATTGCCCATTACTGAACCTTGGTAAGGTTTCACTTTGGACATACCTAAGATGACTTTTAGTTGGGTATCTTGCTGCTCAGTGGTGATATCTGCAACCCCAACCTGATTAATAGGTAAACGATCCTTAGATAAACCCGAGATACTATTATCGAAGGTCAGCACTAGCTCTGCGGGCGAGGCATTTGAGTCTATTGCAGGCGTAGTGACCGCATCTTCAAAGACCAGCTCTAGCTCCAATTGATGGTCAACCAAGGCGTGGTATTTAACATCCATTAATCGATTTGCCGCAAAACTCGATGGCAAAATTCCAAATACCAGTGCGATCCCTATGACAGACTTGATTAAGCCTGAAGATAATAACGGGACTTTTATCGCGGCAGAAGATTTCATTATTCCCTCATCCTTCGCTCGTTATTCTCCAGAAAGTTCTAAATTGCTTGTCCTTTCGGACCAACAACCAGAACCATCTGGAATTAATTCTACTACTTCGACATTTTGTGAAGTAACTTTAGAAATGCGTCCATTAAACAGACCTAAATACTCACCAGCACCCATCCGATAAACACTGCCGTCATTTGTTTCAACTAACGCCCAAGTCGTATCAGCTTCACTTAAGGTGCCGCGCATTTTTAAATTATCTAAAGGATAAGTTTCTAACCGCCCTTTTCGACGCTTTAAATCCGGTTGTAAACAATCTTTGCTGGTATCGACAACCTCTTCCGTTAATTCACGCGAAGGAGGTACAAAAGGGCTACGCATTAACTCAGCTTGATAGGCGAAGTGCTCAAATCTCGGCGGCTCTTTTAAAGGAGGAATATGAGCAACGTGTTGTGCTTTGGTTGTAGTAACAAATAGCTCTAAATCACTGCGATCGCCAACACAACCCATTAAAAAAATGCTCAAAGCTAATAGAGGTAAGAATTTCATTATTTCTTCCCCTGTTTGTTAGCAGCGTTTTCAGGCGGTAATTCAGCCCCTTCTTTAAAGCGATAGGTCTTGGCTAAAATGTCCATTGCTAAGTTGCCAGCATCATCGCGCTTAATGGTAAAATCATGAAGGCTGACAATACGCGGAAGTTTTGCTACACCGCTCACCATATTACCTAGTTGGTGATAATCGCCCGTTACGGACATTTTAATGGGAAACTCAATATAGAAATCCCGCTGAATTTCAGGCTCCCAATCTAAACTCTGAATTCGAAGACCTGCATCGGTAGCGACGAAGGTTAAATCGTCCAGCAAACCAGGCATTTCATTTTCAGAGGGCAGCATCTTCAGTAACTCGGCAAATTGCACTTCCATCGTTGCTAACTGCTCACGATAGAGCTTTAAATTTGCAGCAAGTTGATACTTATTCTTAAAGTCATCTCTGAGTTGTAATTCCCTATCTTGCTCTGCGGTATAAGTATCAACCGAATCTGAAACGACTAAGAAATAACCCGCAGTAAAAACACAAAGTGCTAATAGGACCGCGAAAAAGGTTTTAACTTGGTTTGGCCAGCCACCAATATTTTCAAAGTCGATATCATTGAACTGACTTAGATCGAGTTTCATTTACTCGCTCCTTTTGTCATTTTCTCAGGCTCACCCACATTCGCGCCTTTAATCGTGACTCTTAAACTGAATCGCTGTAATTGCCGTAATTCTTCATTTTGGGTCACGATCGATTGCATATTCGGATCGGTTAGCCATTCAGAGGTTTTCACCTTACGCATCATATTGGCAACGTTATTATTTGATTCGCTACGCCCTTCTATCAACAACAAACTGCCCTTTTTCTCTAAGCTAGAAAGGTATATTCCAGGGGGCACTATTCGCACTAGCTCATCTAGCACATGAGTAGGCAAATTACGGGATTGTTGTAAATTCAGAATAATTTCAGTGCGGCGCTCGATGTCTTTCTTGCGCTCGGTAATTTTCTTAATCTCAGAAATTTGTGTCTCGAGCAGGCCAATCTCCGATTGCAAATAACTATTACGCGCTTTTTGCTCATCAGTCATAACGTCCAATAGAGATACTGCAACATAGACTAAAATCGCCGACGCTAAAAATACCGCAGCTAAAATACCAATATAATCGCGCTTTTGTTTTTCTCTCGCCTCTTCTCGCCAAGGGAGTAGGTTTATGTTCGCCATTGACCGTAACTCCTCAATGCTAAGCCACAAGCAACCATATATTTGCTGATTGTAGGTTGCAGCATACTTTTAACCGACTCATCGGCGTGCAAACATCCTTGAAATGGATCGGCGATAATAGTGTGAACCCCTAATTCATTAGTCAGTAAGTTTGCCATACCTTCTAATTTAGATGTCCCACCACATAATACGAGATAGTCGACTTTATCTTTACCGCTCGAAGTACAATAGATTTGTAGCGTACGTTTTATTTGTTGTAATAGCTGAGTTTGGAAAGGTGACAAGACTTCAAACATATAATTTCGTGGTAGGTCGCCTTCAACTTTTGCTTTCTCAGCTTGATCGTAGGACATGCCATAGAAAGATAAAATTGACTGAGTAAATTGCTCACCACCGAAGGCTTGCTCGCGAATAAAAGTCGTCTCACCCGCTTCAACTACAGAGAAAGTGGTCATATTCGCGCCGATATCAACCATAGCGACGGCCTTATGTTTCGCCCCTTCGGGTAGTTGTGCCAGAATCAATTCTGCTGCGCGGCCTAAAGCATAACCCTCGACATCAACAACTTTGGCCTCAAGTTCAACACTATCGAGCGCATCGACTCTGACATCAATGTTGTCAGTACGGCATGCGCTCAACAACACATCTACCTTGGTTGGATCTGTACTATTTACGCTGAGGGTTTCAAAATCTATGCTGACTTCATCGAGTGAATACGGAATAAGGTTGTCGGCTTCAATTTCTATCTGCGCCTCCATTTCTTCCTCGCTCAGCGAAGCATCCATGTAGATCACTTTGGTCATCACAGCAGAGCCTGAAACACAAACCGCAGCATATTTAACCGATTTAGGTAAATTACGTTTTATTTGCCTAAGGCATTCGACAACGGCATCAGCATCACGAATATCATGATCGTTAACGGCCCCCTTTTTAATAGGTACCGCCGCATGACTCACTATCTTGTATCCATCAGCAGTCTTACTCAACAAAATGGCCTTAACTTCATGGGAACCGATATCGATTCCGACCATCTGCGGAGCCTGACGCTTCCATAAATTTGAAAGCATATCCATTGTCACTTTTTTATTTATATTTCAGTAAAAGAGATTAGCACAAAATCAACTTGTTATACTTACTTGTATCGAATGTTTCGTCATTTTACAAACGCTATTTTAGGCTTCTCACGTTTTTACTTCACCAAGAGGTGTACGCCTTATATACTGTCGCACTTAACGGAACATTAGGATAAATTTTGGTGAAGTGGTTAAAACGTATTGTTATAGCACTATTCAGTCTAGCCCTTTTAGGCGTAGGCGCCATTGTGGCAGCATACTTTTATGTTTTGCCGGATTTGCCGGATGTTTCAACACTAAAAAATGTGCAACTTCAAACACCTTTACGCATTTACAGCAGTGACGGCAAACTTATTTCACAATTTGGTGAGAAGCGTCGCATTCCATTGAAGCTAGACGAAGTACCAAAACCCTTGCTTCAAGCATTTATTGCAACTGAAGATGCGCGTTTTTACGAACATGGTGGTATTGATCCTGTTGGCGTACTTCGTGCAGCATTAGTTATGCTAACCACAGGAGAGAAGAAGCAAGGTGCGAGTACCATTACCATGCAGGTCGCACGTAACTTCTTCTTAACCCGCGACAAAACGATTATTCGTAAAGTGAAGGAGATCTTTATCTCCTATCACATTGAAGAATTACTTACCAAAGATGAGATTTTAGAACTCTATGTGAACCGCATTTACTTAGGCCAACGCGCCTATGGTGTTGGTGCCGCTGCACAGGTTTATTTTGGTAAAGATGTTAAAGATCTTACACTCTCAGAAATGAGTATGATCGCCGGCTTACCCAAAGCGCCTTCAACACTCAACCCTGTGACCTCACCTTCTCGTGCCGTCGCTCGCCGTAATGTCGTCCTCATGCGTATGAATGAAGTAGGTTACATCAGCCAAGCCGAATACCAAGCCGCACTACAAGAACCGCTGGTTGCTAAATACCATGGCGCCGAAATTGATCTCTATGCCCCGTATATTTCAGAAATGGCACGGGATTATATGGTACAAAAGTACGGTGAAGAAGAAGCCTATACCAATGGCTACAACGTCTACACGACCATTTCATCGGATATACAACTGAAGGCTCAACAAGCGCTACGCAATAACGTTTATGCCTATGATGAGCGTCATGGCTATCGTGGTCCTGCCGCTGTGTTGTGGACAGACGAGAAACCAGAACAAGCTCAAATCAAGGCTGAACTGGCTAAGGTGGCTTCGATTCAAGAACTGCAACCCGCAGCCGTCATCAGCGTGGCAGATCAACAAGCCAGCGTCATGACCGCCAAGGGCGAAACTAAAATCATTGCTTGGGATGGTCTGAAGTGGGCGCGTAAATTTATTACCGATAAGCGTCAAGGCAGCGTTCCTAAGTCAGCCTCTGACATGCTCAAGGTCGGTGAACGTATTTGGATCCGTGATAACGGCCAATATTTGCAGTTATCGCAAGTACCAGAAGTTGCCAGCGCGACTGTGTCACTCGACCCACAAAATGGTGCGATTCGATCTCTAGTTGGCGGATATAGCTTTAGCCAAAGCCAATACAACCGCGTCACTCAAGCGAAACGGCAATTAGGCTCAAACATTAAACCTTTTATTTATGCTGCAGCGTTAGAGAAAGGCTTTACCTTAACAACCCTAATTAACAATGCACCAATCAATAAACCCGATATCAGCCAAGGTACTGCATGGCGCCCTAAAAACTCGCCAGATATCTATGGCGGCCCAACCCGTTTACGTGTTGGCTTAGCGCAGTCAATTAACGTGATGTCTGTACGTGCAATGCGCCATGTTGGGCTCGATGCCACCATTGCAGAATTGGTTAAGTTTGGTTTCGATCCTAATGACTTACCGCGTAACGAGTCGATAGCTTTAGGTTCGTCTTCAGTAACACCATTACAAGTGGTTACTGCGTTTAACGTGTTTGCTAACGGCGGTTTCTTACTCGAGCCTTTCTATATCGATCGCGTCGAAGATGCCTACGGCAATGTGATTGAAAAAGCCAATCCAACATTGGCCTGTAAACCTAGCCAAAGCCTTAGCCAACCTGTTACACCGAGCGATCCTATGGCGTTCAGTGTTAGTGGAGATAGTAGCACAGAACCGAGTGCGCCCGTTGCCCAGTGTTTCGAGCAAACGGGTCGCTTTGCACCACAGATCATTTCAGAGCAAACGGCATTCCTCATCACCGAAGCGTTAAAAAGCGTGATCTGGGGTGGCGGTGACTGGAGTCACGGCACTGGTTGGCAAGGTACGGCTTGGCGTGCTGCAAGATTGATTAAACGCCATGATATTGCGGGTAAAACAGGTACAACCAACGAATCTCGCGATACGTGGTTCAGTGGATTTAGCCCTGTGCTCACCAGTACGTTCTGGGTCGGTTTCGACGATCACGGTCGACAACTGGGCAGAACTGCATGGAATGCAAGCGCAGAGAAAGATCAGATCACCGGCGCCGAAGCGGGCGCGAAAACGGCAGGTCCGGGTTGGAACGAGTTTATGAACAGTGTCTTACAAGGCACACCTGAAACCACATCGATTCCACCAGAAGGCATTGTATCGGTACGGATCGATTTAGCGACAGGTAAACTCACGCGTAAAACCGACTATACCAGCGCATTCGAATACTTCATCTCGGGCACTGAGCCGAAGGAATACATCAGCGAAACTCAGGATGAAAATAACATCTTCATCGATGCGCCAACTGACGATCTATTCCAATAAACGACTCATAGAAAGTCATTGCCTATACGGATAATGACCCAATAAAAAACGCGACTTAAAGTCGCGTTTTTTATTGGCTTGTTGATTTGAACAACTTGCCTTAGCGGGCTTTTTTAGCCGCGATCGCCTGCTGAATTTGCGGCAGAGCTGTACCACCAAGCACATCGCGTTTCGCTAAACAGGCTTCAATAGTCAGGTTGGGATAGACATCATCTTCAATGATAGCGGCAAAGGTTTTTAACTCTGCCAAGGAGAAATCCTCCAGCGGAATTTGCTTCGCTATCGCGGCAACAACTACTTCACCCACAACGTGGTGCGCCTCACGGAATGGCATACCTTTAGATACGAGATAATCAGCAAGCTCAGTAGAATTGGCATAACCTTGCTGCGCAGCTAACAGCGCATTAGGACGATTAACTTTCAGACCCGATAACACTAACGCCGCCATATCGAGGCAAATTGCCCAGCTATCAACTACGTCAAATAGGCCTTCTTTATCTTCCTGCATATCTTTGTTGTATGCCAAAGGCAGCGCTTTCATGGTGGTGAGAATGCCTACTAAACTGCCATAAACCCGACCCGTTTTACCGCGGATAAGCTCTAATGCATCAGGATTTTTCTTTTGTGGCATCAAAGATGAACCCGAGGTCACTTCATCACTAAGGGAAATAAAGTTCGCTTCGCCCGAGTTAAAGAAAATTAAATCTTCAGCCATACGGCTTAAGTGCATCATGCTGATCGATGCCGTTGAGCAAAGCTCTACCACGTGGTCTCTGTCTGACACACTGTCTAAACTATTGAGCGTCGGCGAGGCAAAGTTCAGCGCGGCAGCCAGTGCATGTCGATCCATTTTATAGGCGGTGCCAGCAAGGGCGCCAGAACCTAATGGGCAGGTATTCGCACGGGTTAACGCATCGGCTAAACGGCTGATATCCCGCTCAGTCATTTCTACATAGGCTAAACACCAGTGGCCAAATGTCACAGGTTGGGCGCGCTGCAAGTGAGTGTAACCAGGCATTACCGCATCAAACTCACGCTCAGCCAACGCCAGTAATTCAGCATGTAAGCTGTGAAGGCGCGCGAGTAATGCTTTGCCTTCGGATTGACACCAAAGCTTTAAATCGGTGGCAACTTGATCGTTACGGCTACGGCCAGTGTGCAGCTTCTTACCGAGATCGCCCACTTTGGCAATCAAGGCAGACTCGACGAAACTGTGAATATCTTCGGCGCCCGAGGCGAGAATAATCGCTGGATCGCCATTCACTTCCACCAGCAAATCATTGAGCGCTTTTTTCAAGTCGCTGCATTCAGTGGCAGTAATAATACCGACGCTAGCAATCGCATCGGCCCAAGCGATAGAACCGACCACATCCTGTTCGAACAGGCGATAATCCACGGGTAGCGAATCGTTGAATAATTTGAATAGCGCGCTGGTTTCGCCCTGAAATCTTCCACCCCATAAAGCCATGCTAACTCCCCTTACACACTGCTGATTTGAAATCGACTCATCTGAATCAAAAAACCGGATCAAAACCTAGAAACAAAAAAGGGCGCTAGGCGCCCTCTTTAACGGCCTATTACTTACCCTTAACGTCATTAGCGTTGAGTGCGCGGATGCGGCTCGCTAACGAGTACAAGCGGATAAAGCCTTCTGCATGTTTTTGATCGTACACTTGATCTTCACCGAAAGTGGCAAATGCTTCAGAGTACAAGCTGTTAGGTGAACGTTTCTTCACTGCCGTCGCTTGGCCTTTGTAGAGTTTAACCACAACTTCGCCGTTAACTGACTCAGCCAATGACTCAGATGCCGCCAGCAGTGACTTACACAGAGGCGTGAACCAACGGCCGTCATACACTAAATGCGCCATTTGTGCGGCAACTTGCTCACGCCAGTTACGGCTAGTTTTGTCGAGTACCAGCTCTTCAATCGCACGTAGTGCTGCGAACATCACAGTGCCGCCGGGTGTTTCGTAACAGCCACGGGACTTCATACCCACTAAGCGGTTCTCGGTGATATCGATACGACCCACACCATGGGGTGCAGCAATGGCGTTTAATGTCATCAGCGCAGCATAAGGTGTTAATGCCTCACCATTCACTTTAGTCACACGGCCATGTTCTACTTCTAGCGACACATATTCAGGCTTGTTCGGTGCATCTTCAGGATCGGCTGTCAGCGTCCATACGCCTTTGCTTGGCTCGTTCCATGGATCTTCTAACTCACCACCTTCATGGGAAATATGGAAAGCGTTGGCATCACGGCTATAGATTTTAGTCGCTGAGGCTGACGTCTTGATGTCACGTTCAGCTAAATAGGCCAGTAGATCTTCGCGGCTCTGCATGGTCCATTCACGCCATGGTGCAATCACTTTTAAATCAGGTGCTAATGCGGCGAAGCAACCTTCGAAACGCACTTGATCGTTCCCTTTACCGGTACAACCGTGACACAGAGCATCGGCGCCTACTTTACGCGCCACTTCAACCTGCGCCTTAGCAATGATAGGACGCGCCATTGATGTTCCGAGTAAATAAGTGCCCTCGTAAATCGCCCCGCTCGCAATCGTTGGGTAGATATATTCTTTAACGAATTCTTCTTTTAGATCGACGATATGACATTCAGAAGCACCCGAAGCTAAGGCTTTTTCAGTCAAGCCAACCAGCTCTTCTTCGCCTTGGCCGACATCGGCGCAGAATGCGATGATTTCACAGTTATCGTAGTTTTCTTTTAACCAAGGAATAATGGCCGAGGTATCTAGACCACCCGAATAGGCTAAAACCACTTTTTTCACGCCAGTATTTTTTATCTCGATAGACATCTTAAATTCCTATGACTCGTTTCTCTCAAGGAGAAAACAGGCTGCTAAACAGGGTTAATTTAACTAAATAAGGTTACCAGTACCGCATTTTGGGCATGCATCCGATTTTCGGCTTGTTGCAGAATTAAGGAGCCTGCACCGTCCATCACTTCATCTGTTACTTCTACACCACGGTGGGCGGGCAAACAATGCATAAAGAAGTTAGCGCCCGCTTTCGCCATCAAAGCTTTGTTGACTTGGTATGGTGCAAACTTCGCTTTGATATCCGCTAGCGGAGTGGGATCGCCCATTGAAATCCAAGTATCGGTATAAATAGCGTCGTGACCTTCAATCGCATCGATATCTGAAGTCAGTACCAGCTTACCGCCATATCGCTTAGCAAGCTCTTGCACTTCTGCCACTACGTAGCCATCAGGAAAGTGACCCGCTGGGCAGATCACTGTCATGGTGGCACCGAGAATAGCCGCACAGTACATCAGCGAGTGAGTGACATTATTACCATCACCAACATAAGCTAATTTAGCTTTGCTGACATCCTCAAACTGCTCTGCCAGTGTTAAAAAGTCAGCTAAGGCTTGGCAAGGATGATAAAGATCCGACAAGGCATTGATCACGGGCACTGTGCCAAACTCGGCTAATTGTTCAATGGTGGTGTGCGAATAGGTTCTCGCCACAATTGCGTCGGCCCAGCAAGACAAGTTAGAAGCAAAGTCAGCAACCGATTCCCGTTGACCTAGCGCACCATTTTGTTGATCTAGGTATAAACAGTGGCCACCGAGCTTATTAATACCGATATCAAAGCTAACGCGTGTTCTGAGCGAGGGCTTTTCAAATAACATCACCACACTCTTGCCATCCAGCGCGTGGCGGTACTCAGCCGGATTAGCTTTGATCGTTTTTGCCAAGGCAATCAGATCGAGTAACTGCTGCTGGGTTAACTCTTTTATCGATAGTAAATGCTTCATAACCTACTCCACTTATGGTTGGATTTGTGTTCCTACGGCTTCACCTTTTGCTAATGCGATTAATTGGCTTGCATCACGCCACGAGGCAACTTGAACCGCCTGCCCCATCCACTGTGCAACTTCGAGCGCAGCTTCAACTTTGACCCTCATTCCCTTTTCGATCACACCTTGTTTAACAAGGTCTGCTATCTGCTTGCCATTTAAACTGTGAATGAGCTGGCCTTTACCATCGAGCACACCAGACACATCCGACAGCAGCACTAACTTGCCGCCCACTAATTTGGCTAAGGCCGTCGCAGCTTGGTCAGCATTGACGTTAAGCATTTGGCCATCGTCCATCATGGCGATAGAGCTACAAATCGGCATCCAACCTTGGGCGAGGATAAACTTAAGATAAGTGCCATCGTTTGGCGTGACTTCGCCCACTAAGCCTAAACGTTCATCTTTAATCTTTGCCGATACAGTATTGCCATCGGCGAGGCTCATGCCCACACTCACAATCCCAGCTTTAGTGGCTGCGCCTTGGAGGATCTTGTTCGAAGTGCCCGCAAGTGCGCCGGCAATAATCGGCATTTGCTCAGGCGGAGTCACCCGTAAACCTTCTAACTTGACGGTTTCCATGCCGTTAGCCGCTAACTGTTCATCCACCAAACAGCCACCGCCATGCACCATCAACACTTGCTGACCATTGGCTAACATAGCCGCAGCCGTATCCATTAACCGCGCCATCCCCATTTCACACTGCAGCAGCGCGCCACCAACTTTAAGAACTAATACTGAGTTGTTTGTAGACATCTTGACGACTCTCTTAAATAAGGATGAACAATTAAAGGTTAAAATGAATCTTTATGCATTGCAGCGCTTGGCTGGCAGCACCTTTCATCAAATTATCGATTACACTGGCTACCACTAAGTAACCGCTATTCTCATCAAACTTCCAACCTAAGTGGCAGTTAGGTGTCAGCACCACATCGTCCACTTTAGGGAACTGATTATGCTTCACGGTGACCAATGGCGCCTGGGCATATACGCTATAGGCCGCTGCCACATCGGCAGTCGTAGTGCCTGGTTTTAGCTGCACGGTAATAGTCGCTAAAATGCCACGCTTAAAGTTGCCAAGATGCGGGGTAAATATCACTTCTTGACCAAGCTGAGTGGCGATTTCGGGTTGATGTCTGTGGCCTAATACGCCGTAAGGTGTCAGGCTCACTTCACAAAAACTGGTGTGTAACTGCGCCTTACGGCCCGCACCCGTTACGCCGCTTACGGCATTGATCACCGGATAAGCCGATGTCAGTAAACTCGCCAGCGGTTTTAACGCTGTAAGTGATGCGGTTGGATAACAACCTGGCACGGCAATCATCTTAGTCGCCGCGATTTCTTTAGCATTCCATTCGGCAAGGCCATATACGGCTTTGGTTAAAACTTCAGGATATTCATGCTCAAAGCCATACCACTTAGGATATTGCGCCACATCGCTGAAACGATAAGCACCGCTTAAATCGAATACCGCTAACCCTTGGCTATAAAACCAAGCGGCTAAATGTAAGCTCACTGAATGCTCAGTCGCTAATACCACGGCATCGGCTTCGGCAACGATTTTTGCCTTAGCGTCATCGGACAATGGCGACAGCGTTAATGCGATATGGCTATAGCTAGGGTACAAATCCGCTAAAGGCTTACCTTTATCTAAACTGTTTTCAGAAACATACAAACCCTGAATCGTCAGTTCTGCTTCTGCATGGATTAAAGCGGTCAGTTGTGCGCCTGTGTAACCACTGGCGCCAATAATGGCGATATTTTTCATGTGTTGTTGTCTTATTAACCGAATCAAACAAACTTAAAGAATAGATGAATAGCGTACACGCAACTGCGCGTATCTATGATGACAAGATTATCGTCGCAGGAAATCGTAATTGGTTGTTATTTTATTCACTGTCAGGTTAATGCTCTGAATCATGATATTTACTCTACAGGTCACAGGGGGTGACTCATCTCAACTGCAGGCTAGACTACCACAAAGATCTACTTATGCAATATATGTGAATATATATTTTTAATTTATTTTTGTATTTCTTACTAAAATGCAGATCTCGCCCGCCTATCATCCGTTCAGCTAACTCGTTAATAACTCAGTTATCTAGGGCAAATTTGCGCCAAAATCAGTCCTTTTTATTAACAGCTAAGATACATGCCTGCAAAACAGAAAATGATGCACTTCATATTCACTTACGCTAATCATCAAAAAATATTGCGTAGCTTCGCATTTATATTGAATATTCCTCAACGATCAATGCGATTAGTTGCATATTAGATAAGCCAGTCGTATAAGTTATAAGTTCTGCTGTTGACCATTGCCCCAAGTGATAGGTATTGTGCTAACGGGCTAAATGTACGGCAGGATTTTCATGTTTTTCTATTCGGAGTAACTATGGTTGTAACCAAGGCAGACAATATGACCGATATGTATGCGTCATTAAGATCGAACGTGAGTATGTTAGGACAAATCCTCGGTGACACTATGCGCACCCACCTCGGGGACTCTTTTCTCGAGAAGGTTGAACAGATCCGTAAACTTGCTAAAGATTCACGCCGGGGCGATCAAGCCGCTAGAGAGCAAATGCTCGAGTTACTCACCGCCCTGCCAGACGAAGAATTAGTTCCGTTTGCAAAGGCATTTAACCAGTTCCTCAACTTAGCTAATTTATCTGAACAATTTCATACAATTAGCCGCAACTGTGACGAACTCGTCTGCGTGCCTGATCCCGTGGAACAGCTGCTAGGCCGCATGTTAAATGGCCGTGTAGACCAAACGAAAATGCTCGACTGCCTTAAGACACTGGATATCGATCTAGTGCTGACAGCGCATCCCACAGAAATTTCACGTCGCACCTTGATCCAAAAGTACGCCGCCATTGTCGACTGCTTAACTGAGCAAGAAAACGATCAATTATCAGATAGAGAGCGTCAGCAAATCAGTCTGCGCCTTCGCCAATTAATCGCGCAAATTTGGCACACCAATGAGATCCGCCGTGAGCGCCCAACACCTGTTGATGAAGCCCGCTGGGGATTATCAACCATTGAAGAGTCACTCTGGCATGCGGTGCCAGACTTCTTAAGACAGCTTAACGACCAAGTGCAACAACGCACGGGTCAGCAATTACCGATTGATATCGCGCCAGTGCGCTTTTCAAGCTGGATGGGCGGCGATCGCGACGGCAACCCCTTTGTTACCGCGAAAGTCACCCAAGAGGTGCTCGATCGCAACCGCCATGCCGCCGCCAGATTATTCTTAAAAGACATAGTCCTACTGGTTGGCGAGCTGTCGATGGAAGAAGCCAATGATGAGTTAAAGGCTTACACCAACAACAGCTGCGAGCCATACCGCCACGTGTTGCGATCTATTCGTCAAAGACTGCGTGACACCATAGATTATTTAAATGCACGCATCGAAGGCCACAATCCTGAAGTCGATAAGTCGAGCCTGATTTGGCAAGAAAGCGATCTCAAAGCGCCGTTAGAAATGCTTTATAAGAGTTTGACCGACTGCGGTATGCGCTTAATAGCCAACGGTCTATTACTTGATATTCTCCGTCGTCTCGCCTGTTTTGGCATTCACATGCTCAGACTCGACATTCGCCAAGACGCCAGCCGTCACAGCGATGTGCTCGCCGAATTAACTCGCTATCTCGGCATGGGTGATTTCAACCATTGGGATGAAACTGAGAAGCAAGCCTTCTTATTACGCGAACTTAGCAACCGTCGTCCACTGATCCCAAGTAACTGGCAGCCGTCAGCCGATGTGGCCGAAGTGCTTAATACCTGTCGTTTAATTGCTAAACATCCGGCTAAAGCACTTGGCTCCTATGTGATTTCGATGGCGGGTAAGCCATCGGATGTATTAACGGTTTTACTGTTACTCAAAGAAACGGGCTGTTCGCACCCAATGCGCGTGGTGCCGCTATTTGAAACCTTAAGCGACTTAAACAACGCCGCTGCCTGTATTACCGATTTACTCGATATCGACTGGTATCGTGGTTATACCAAGGGCATGCAAGAAGTGATGATTGGCTACTCTGACTCTGCTAAAGATGCCGGCGTAATGGCGGCGGCTTGGGCTCAGTATCACGCTCAAGAGCAGTTAGTGGCGGTCTGTAAACAAGCGGGCGTCAAGCTCACACTATTCCATGGCCGTGGCGGTAGCATTGGTCGCGGCGGCGGTCCAGCACACAAAGCGATTCTATCCCAACCTCCGGGGTCGGTAGATGGCCGTATTCGTGTCACTGAGCAGGGCGAAATGATCCGCTTCAAGTTTGGCTTGCCAAAACTCGCGGTTCAAAGCTTGGCCTTGTATACCTCGGCCGTATTGGAAGCAACCCTACTACCACCGCCAGAGCCTAAACAAGAATGGCGCGATTGCATGCAACGTATCGCTGAAGAATCAGTGGGCGCTTACCGTGGCATAGTGCGTGATGAACCTGATTTTGTGGCTTATTTCCGCGCGGCAACACCAGAAGTGGAATTAGGAAAACTGCCACTCGGCAGCCGCCCAGCTAAACGTCGTGTCGATGGTGGGATTGAAAGCCTACGAGCTATTCCATGGATTTTTGCTTGGTCGCAAAACCGTTTGATGTTACCTGCATGGCTTGGCGCCGGTGAAGCGCTACAAGCCGCCTGTGAACGCGGCGAAATGGGCTTATTACAAGAGATGGAACGGGAATGGCCTTTCTTCAGCACTCGCATTTCAATGCTAGAAATGGTCTACGCCAAAGCGGAACCTAATTTGGCCCGCTACTACGAAACCTGTTTAGTACCGAAAGACTTGCATCACTTAGGCGAAACCTTGCGCCAACGCTTAGATCTGGGCATTAAAGTCGTGCTTGAACTGACAAAATCAGATAGCTTAATGGCGCATACGCCGTGGAATCGCGAGTCAGTAAAACTGCGAAATCCGTATATCGATCCATTAAACTTCTTACAAACCGAGCTATTAGCGCGGACACGTAAGGAAACAACAGAAACTCCCGCGTCTGAACATGTGCAGCTAGCGCTAATGCTGACTATTGCAGGTGTGGCAGCGGGAATGAGAAACACTGGTTAATGAAAAAACTTTCCCGCACGATTTGCTTGGGACTGACTGTACTGCTTGGCGGCTGCGTCTCGCAGTACAGTATCAGCGAGCACGAAATGGAGCAGTACCTCAGTAAAGAGATTCATTTTGAGATTAAACAAGGCAATCAATTAGTTGGCGCAGAAGTGCGCATTAACGACATCAGTGTCAGGCTAGGTGCAAAACCTGACACTATGAGCGTAAGTGCTGCAACTCAAGTATCAATTAAGAATCCAATCTTTCCATTGAGTGCCAAACTCACGACGACTTTTGAGGCCAAGCCTTGGTATGACAGCGCAACGCACAGTGTCTATCTGCGCCAGCTCGAATTAGTTAAAGTGGAGTCAACACCAAAAGATATTGAAAAAGCGATCAGCAGTGCCACACCGCAGGTGATGGGTTATCTAAGACAATTCTTAGAAAACCAGCCTGTATATGTGCTTGATACTAAGGACAGTAACCAAGCACTGATGGCGAAGATGACCGAAAGCATTCAAGTTGCCCCAGGCAAATTAGTGCTTAAGTTCACTAAATAACTGATTATTTTGTGGATCATCCGCCATAAAAAATGCTCCCTCGGGAGCATTTTTGTTAATACGTTTAAACTGACGTAAACCAATAATATTAAAGATTGTATAATCTTCAAGCTTGTATAAAAAGTTATTTACTGAATCGCCCAATCGACTGATAATCGACAATCACGGCTTCAGCTAAAAGCTCACGTCTTAACATATCGTAAGCCACCGCAGCACTTAGGCTACGCACCAGATCCCGCGAACGTCGTGGTAGCTTGATCATCTGACTATAAACGCCGCCGCGAGTTGCTAAGGCAATCGCCACAGTGCCCACAGGCTTCTCGTCTGTGCCACCATCGGGTCCCGCAATACCACTGGTTGCCAGCGCATAGTCACTGTCCAATATTTGCCTTGCCCCCTTTGCCATTTCTTCCACAGTCGCAATGGAGACAGCGCCATGATCATCTAATGTTGAAGGATTGACGCCTAATACGCGCACTTTAGATTCATTACTGTAAGTCACTAATCCATGCTGTAAGTAAGATGAACTACCAGGGAAATCAACTAACTGACTGGTGATCATGCCGCCAGTGCAGGATTCTGCAACACTTAAGGTCAAGCCTGAGTTGAGTAACTTATAATGAATTTCTTCGGCAAGAGTGGCTTTGTCTTCCGCGACTACCGCAGTGCCCAGCACCATTTTGATGTGCCCTGCGACGCGAGGTAATACCGCTATCGCCTTCTCGCCACGGGCAAAAATCTTAATCTCAATATGCGGCATAGAAGAACGGTAACCAATAGTAATGCCTTCTGGCAGCTCTAATGGCTCTAACTTATCCGCCAACGCCGACTCACCTTGGCCTATCGTTAATAATTTCTTTAATGCGACCTTGGAATCAAGATTAAACTCATCGCGAATAAAAGGCACAAACTGCTCTGTAACCATGTGCTTAAGCTCAAAAGGCACGCCCGGTGTAAAGAATAACCACGCGCGGTTAAGCTTAACTCTAAAGCCACAGGCGGTTCCCACTGGGTTATCAACCATCACAGCTGAGGCTGGCAGCATAGCTTGCTTGAGATTACTTAAGGGCATTTCACGGTTATTGCGGGTAAACCAGTCTTCTAAACGCTCACGCCACTCCGCATTCTCGACCAAAGGTTCGCCCTTTGCCTTCGCCATCGCTAAAGCTGACATGTCATCACTCGTCGGCCCGAGACCACCATTAACGAGAATAACATCGGCATGTAAGCTACGTTCTTGGAAAACTGCAATCAAATCCTCGAGGCGATCGCCGACAGTCACTCGACGCTGGATCTCGACACCATGCTCCATCATAGTACTGGCAAACCAAGCGGCGTTGGTATCAACAATCTGTCCCGCCAACACCTCTTCCCCAGTACAAATCATCTCTAACTTCATCTCAGATCCTTATCTACCCCAACAAATTAAATCATAAGGTAAGTAACCGCTTAACTAATAGCAATAGCTAGGCGCGATCTAGAACTCAGATCGCTGTAGCGAAATCGAAGCATTGTCAGAATAACTGCTGAAATAAAATCCAAACGGCATGGATTATTAATGTCGTGGAGCGTGAAAGAGGGAGTTTTGGAAAGAAAATAGGAGAGAAATTTATAAATTGAAAACAAACTAGGTTGATTTCACAAATTGCAGACGCAAAAAAGCCAGCTTATTCAGCTGGCTTCGTTACATCTCAATGAGATAATTAGGCGCTTGGCGATGACCTACTCTCACATGGGGAGACCCCACACTACCATCGGCGCGTTTGCGTTTCACTTCTGAGTTCGGGATGGGATCAGGTGGTTCCACAAGGCTATTGTCACCAAGCAAATTCTG